>CAYFTY010000050.1:0-11519 GCA_964346045.1 uncultured Bradymonadales bacterium
AGGTGGCCGCGATGATAGAGCGTCGAGACATAGTCGAAGCATGAAGGCGAATCCGACACGGAACAACCTTCGGCTCGATATGTTATACTAGAAGGAAGCACGGATCACTGCAGAGCTTATGGCAAAAGACGAATCCCGAAATATCATCGACTCGGTTCAATGGCTTCACGAACGAGCAGAAAACTGTCTGCACGAAGGAGATTCTTCGGCACAGGCCTATCTCGAACGGATTTTGATTGCGACCGAAGACCCCTTCTATTTGCTCTTTGCCCACTCCAACCTGGGAATTCTGGCGTTTCGCCGCCGCGACGTCGACGACGCTCGCTACCATTTCGACGAAGCCGGAGATATTGCTCCCAAAGACCCGAGCGTTGCGTACGCGAAAGGGCATTGCGAAGCAGCGATGGGCAACTGGTGGCAGGCCCTCGTCTATTTCGTGGAGGCCGCTTTCTATGGCCGGCGACACGCAGAAGAAGTCGAATTTCTGCGCAGCACTGCCGTTGCTCTCAAGCACGTGGGGCTGACCGACGAGGCGCATGTCGTAATGCTCGGAGCACTGGAGCGACAGCCTACGAACCCGCATCTCCTCGAGTCACTCGGACGATACTATGAAGATCAGGAGCAGTGGATCGAGGCGATTCGCGTGCGAGACGACCTGATTGAAATTCTCAAAGGGAACGACCCGCGCCACCGCATGCGGCAGTTCAGTCCGGCGATGGACGGAACCCCGATTGATGAAGAAGTGATTCGCGAACGAGTCCGCTCGATCAACCACCGTTTGCGCAAGGAGTTCGAAGTCGTCGATGAAGAACTCGAACTCGACGAGCCAGATGCGTATCTGAGCACGACGCAGCATCCTCCGGGGCTGCACACGCTGGTCACCTCACTCTCGGTGCGCGCCTATCCGAGGCAGCTACTCGAAACCGCGCAATCACTCTGGGCCCGTGCCCGACACGATCGATTCGACGTTCATCTGACGCCCTACACGCTCGCCGCAGCCGTTCAATGGATCAGCGAGAGAGTGCACTGGCGCGAGCCAGCGAGCCCCGCAGAACTCAAACGGCTCTACGATGTGGAGCACGACCGGGTGCAGGCGGCTGTGCGACTTCTGGTGAGTCGCTTCGATGTGAAGATCGTCGATGTGCAGCATGGGTATGCGCACCTGGCCAGCAATCGCGTCGCTCACCTGCGCAAGCTTTTGCAGGCACGCCTCTTCGACGTGGACATCGACGAAATCCAGCCCGTTAAGATGCTGCTCTGAGGCGCCGCCGGCGCCATTCAAGCCCGCTTTCTCTGCGAATGGTTGAGGATCGCTTTACGCAGTCGAATTGAATCGGGTGTGATCTCGACGTATTCGTCTGACTCGATGAATTCGATGGCCTGCTCGAGCGTGAATTCTCGTGGGGGCGTGAGAATGAGTGCGTCGTCGCTACCCGCAGCTCGAATATTCGTGAGCTGCTTCTTCTTGCATGGATTCACGACCAGGTCGTTTTCGCGCGCGTGCTCGCCAATGATCTGTCCCGGGTAGACTTCTTCGCCGGGCCCGACGAAGAGTATCCCGCGCTCCTGCAGATTATTCAGTGCATACGTGGTGGTGATGCCCTTTTCGAGGACGATGAGTGCGCCGTTTCGGCTAAACGGCAGGTCGCCGCGGTGTTCTTGGTATCCGTCGAAATTCGAATACATCACCCCGGTGCCGCGCGTGTCGGTGAGGAATTCGGACCGATAACCAAGAAGGCCTCTCGAAGGAACCGAAAATTCGAGCCGCTGGGTCGAGTCGCTATTGACGTGCACGCCCAGAAGCTGACCGCGCCGCTGCTTGAGCTTGTTGATCACCGTGCCGGCGTAATCGTTTTCGACTTCGACGACGACCTCTTCGATCGGCTCGAGGGTCTTGCCGTTTTCTTCTTTGAAAATCACCCGGGGCTGCGAGACCTGCATCTCGAATCCCTCGCGACGCATGGTCTCGAGAAGGATCGCCAGGCTGAGTTCACCGCGCCCGCTGACTTCGAAGGCTTCGGCGCGCTCAGTTCTTTCGACCCTGAGTGCGACGTTATGCTCGAGCTCTCGGTCGAGGCGCTCTTTGATCTGGCGGCTGGTGACGTATTTGCCTTCGAGGCCCGCAAACGGTGAGTTGTTGATCATGAAGACCATCGAGAGAGTCGGCTCGTCGATCTCGATCGGAGGCAGCGGCCTGGGTTCATCTGAATCGGTGACCGTATCACCGGGCAAGATGGCATCGAATCCGGTCAGGGCGATGATATCTCCGGCAGACGCTTCTTTTTGCTCGACGCGGTCGAGGCCACGAAATCCCCAGAGTTTCGTAATGCGCGCCCCGGTTTGCGTGCCGTCGTTTCGGGCGAGCGTTACGCGGTCGCCTTCTTTCATGGCGCCGTTGAATACGCGGCCGATGGCGACGCGGCCGAGGTAGTCGTCGTAGTTCAGCGTCGCGACCTGCATCTGCAGCGTTGCTTCGGGGTCGCCCGACGGCTCGGGAACATGCTCGATGATGGCTTGAAAGAGCGGCTGCATATCGTGTGCATCGTCTTCGAGTTCCTTCATGGCATAGCCTTCTTTGGCCGACGCGTAGATCACCGGAAAGTCGAGTTGTTCATCGGCCGCTTCGAGATCGACGAAGAGGTCGAAGACCATGTCCAGAACCTCATGCGGGCGTGAGTTCGGGCGGTCGACCTTGTTGATCACAACGATCGGCTGATGGCCGAGCGCGAGCGACTTTCTCAGCACGAATTTGGTCTGAGGCATCGGCCCTTCGAACGCATCGACCAGCAGGAGGACACTGTCGACCATCTTGAGCACGCGCTCGACCTCGCCGCCAAAATCGGCGTGTCCAGGGGTATCGATGATATTCACCGAGTAGTCCTGGTACTCGATACCCGTACACTTGGCGTAGATGGTGATGCCTCGCTCTTGCTCGAGGTCGTTGGAATCCATCGCCCGCTCGGTGAGCTCTTTGTGAGTCGCGACCGTCTCGGATTGCTTCAAGAGCTCGTCGATGAGAGTGGTCTTCCCGTGGTCGACGTGAGCGACGATTGCGATATTTCGTGTGTTCTTTGACATAGGGCGCCTCGACTGCTTGCTGCGCCCGTAATTTTCGGGCGGTAGATGCGCGCAATGCCTAGCACCTAAGGCTCTGACAAGCAATCGGTACGAATCAAAGCGACGAAGAAGATGTCGGCTCGTGGCGATTGAGGTAGAGTACCGACGTCTCAGCGGAGCCGTAGATGTCCGAAACCATCGATCTATCCCCCGGTCCGGGGCTGCGCGAAACCGACGAGCTCGCGCATTTGAAACTCGGCCGTTCGTTTCTCGCGGGACCCCACGTCGACGACGAAATCTTGCAGCTCAAGTGGTATGTTCGCGAACGTGACGGCGCTCTCGTCGGCCGCGTCTGGTGGGGCCCGGGCGCACAGGGTCCTCCGGGACACGCGCATGGCGGCAGCATGGCAGCTGTACTCGACGAGGCGCTTGGCAGCGCATGCTGGGTGGCCGGACATCCAGTCGTGGCCGCCGAATTGAACACGAAGTTCAAGAATATGTTGCCGCTCGGCCGCGTCTACACGGCCGAAGCCTGGGTCGAGCGTGTCGACGGCCGCAAGATCTACCCGACCGGCCATATCATCGACGACCAAGGTACGGTCTACGCCGAGGCAACCGGTGTTTTCGTCGAGATGAAGCGCGAGCAATTCAATGCGTTGGCCGAGCGGATCCGTGCCCGAGAGACCGAGTAAGCGCAGAGAAGCGAGAGCGAAGGCTCACCCGCCCTCGCGAATCTTGGCTAACCTCGCTGCCTCTTCCGAAAGCTCGGCGGCGCCCTGGATTTCGAGCCACGCGGGCTCCAAGACATCGATGCCACCTCCACTTCGAAGAGCTTTGTCAGCCCACCTTCGGGAATGTGATTACGAGTTCGATTCGGAAGTGGAAAGAGCGGCCACGGCGATCGTTGAAACCTGTCAATCGCTGCTTTCTGCGGCGCGTAGGCCGCGTTCGAGCTCGCTTCGAATTCGCGGGTCCTCGCTGAGTTCGAGCCCGAGTCGATAGAGCTCGAGAGCGCGGTCGCGATTGCCGAGCCTCAGATGCGTTTCGGGCCAACGAATCGGAAACGGCAGCTCGCGTCCGTAGAGCGAGACGTCGACCGATTCGTACGCGGCCAAGGCGCGGGGCCAATCTCGGTAGAGCGCAAAGGACTGTCCGAGCTTCATCTGGACAAAGGGCCGCTGGGTCTCGGGCGCGGTTTCGAGCGCACGAGTCCAGAGGGCGATACCCGTTTTCCAGTGCTGCGTCTGCGCGACCGAAGCGACCGAGAGCAGAACCGCAATTCCGAGCACTACGAATCGCCTCGAGCCACTGCCGAGGTGCAGATCCCGCTGCCCCATCGCCGCAATCGCCCAGACCATGCCGATGAACGGCATGTACATATATGAGTCGGCGGTAAACCTGGAGAGCGGCAGGATATTCGAGATCGGCAGATAGGTACCGAGTAAAAATGCGAGTCCGACCACCAACGGAATATTGGATTTTTGGATGCCCCGCACGGCCAGGCCAATCGCCGCGATCAACGTGCCCGAAACGACCAGCCAGGTCACGAGCGATGGCTTGACGAATCCATAGCGTGGGCCGAGCCCGAGCGGCACGATGATATGCTGCAACTGCAGGTAGAGAGCCGATGCAACGAGTTCCGCGACGTTGGCCTCGACGTGGCCGCCAAAGCTTCGGTGCATTTCATAGGTGAGCCACGACCACACGACGCCAACGGCGAGTAGCAGGGCACCGACGAGGCAGCCCGGCAGCATCTCTCGACTGTCACGGCGGCCAAAGAGCACCGTCGTCGCGATCACCAATCCACCCGCCGCCACACCTGTAGGTTTCGCGGCGAGTGCTGCGAGGGAAGCCATCAACACGAGCGCCCACCTTCGTCGATCTTCGAGCGCCTCGGCGGTCGCCCAGATCACGCCCAGCAACCCTGTCGCACAGACCAACTCCTTGAGCGATGTGGCCCAGGCGACGGCCTCTGCGTTCAGCGGATGTACCGACCAGATCACGGCCGCGGCGAGCGCCCAGTCATCCCGCAATCCGAGGCGTCTTCCGACGAGGAAGACGAGCGCCGCATTGAATGCGTGACACAGGACTGAAACCGCGTGGAAGGCAGCGGGCGCGTAGTCGAAAACCTCATGAATAGCCGCATAGATCCCCACGATGAGCGGGATGGGATATCCGATATGGGGCGTGAACAGACGGTCCTTCCACGAAAACTCGCTCCACGCCGAAACGGCATTGTGCAGAACAAAGAGGTCGTCGTCGTAGGTCACGAAATCAAAGCCGAGCACGACGGCAAAGACCCCGAGTGGTACCAGCGCTGCGAGGATGGCTCGTTTCACGGCTCGTCCCATGTGCGCGACCATACTCGATATTGCTCTGGGGCCTGGCCCGGGTTCGACAGCAGGTTATCAGCAAGCAAAGCATGCAGATTGAGTATCGTGTATCCGTCGAACGCAATCTCATCTGCGCCCTCGACCAGAAACTCGATGGCGGCTTGGTGGTTGAGGATCATCATCTGTGTTTCTCGAGGATCACGCTCGGGGGATTCGATGCCTGCCTGCAGCAGTCGTTCCGTTTCGAACAGCGAAAGAGTATGGCCCTCGAGTCATGCCATAATCTCGCCAGAAGATCACGTTATTCGCGCCAAAACACACTCGATTCGCGCCATTCTGGCACGTTTTGTGACGCGAACGGCAACGGCAGGTTGAACGCTTGCTTCTCTCACGGTCGATGATGTTATACGCACAGTGAGCCTGGAGAGGAGTGTTCATGAAAAAGATATCGATACTATGGCTGGTCCTGATGCTCAGCGCGTGCGGCGCATCCAAAACCAAGGCAGATGCAGACCCGACCGAGCAGAAGCAGAAAGACACGAAAGAAGTGCTGAGCGGCGTGCAGCTGATCGACCGTGAAGTGCTCTTTGGTAATCCCGAACGAGCGAGCGTTCGCGTAAGCCCCGATGGCAAACGCATCGCCTACCTTGCGCCCAGTGATGCCGGAGTCCTAAACGTATTCGTCGCGTCCTGGGACGATCCCAATGCGGCGACACAGGTGACCGACGATACAAAACGCGGCATCCGCATGTACGGCTGGGCCTACGACCAAAAGCATATCCTCTACGTGCAGGATCAGGGCGGAGACGAGAACTGGCACGTATACGCGACCAACCTCGAGACGAAGGAGACTCGAGACCTGACGCCCAAAGACGGCATTCAGGCACGGCTTTCGGCCATGAACGAGCAGCACCCGGGCAAGGTCATTGTCGCGATGAACGACCGGAATCCACGCTTTCACGAACTCTACGAGATCGAAATCGAGACCGGCAAAGCGACGCGAATCATAGAGAACAAGGAGTACGTCGGGTTTGTCGTCGACGAGAGCTTCACCCCGCGTCTGGGGATCAAGATGACGGCGACCGGCACGACCGAGGTCTACGACGTTTCGGGGGACGAACCCGAGGTCTTCATGGAGATTCCGCATGAAGATTCGCTGACTACGAATGTGATCGATACCAGTCGTGACGGTACTCAATTCTACCTTTTCGACAGTCGCGGCCGAGACAAATCCTCGCTGACCGTGGTCGAGGCCGAAAGCGGCGAGACAAAGACCCTCTACACGCCGAAAAACGCAGATCTATCGGGAGTCTTGCAGAACCCTGCGACCGACGAAATCGAAGCGGTGAGCTGGGACTACAAGCGACGCGACTGGCACTTCTTCGACGATCGAGTCGAATCGCTGATCGGCGCACTCCGCAAGGTCGACGAGGGAGATATCGAAGTCACGAGTCGTTCGCTCGACGACAAGCATTGGACGGTCGCTTTCGTCAAGGATGACGGCCCGCTTAGCTACTACAAATTCGATACCGAGACGCAGAAAGCCGAGTTTCTCTTCACCAATCGAAGCGCACTCGAGGGTCTGCCACTCGTCGAGATGCAGCCGGTAGTGATCGAATCGCGCGACGGGCTCGACCTCATCAGCTATCTCACGCTGCCTGCCAACGTCGAGGGGATGCGCCCCGACCAGCCGCTGCCGATGGTCTTGCAGGTGCACGGTGGCCCGTGGGCCCGCAATTCATGGGGATATAGCTCGATCCATCAATGGTATGCGAATCGCGGCTATGCCGTTCTCAGCGTGAACTTTCGGGGTTCGACAGGATTCGGAAAAGCGTTCGTGAACGCCGGCGACATGCAGTGGGGTCGCAAGATGCACGATGACCTCATCGATGCCGTAAACTGGGCAATCGCCGAGGGTATCGCCGATCCCGACAAGGTGGCGATTTCAGGCGGAAGCTACGGCGGATACGCCACCCTCTGGAGCATGACGAATACGCCCGAAGTCTTCGCCGCCGGAGTCGACATCGTAGGGCCGTCGAATCTTCAAACGCTGCTGGACTCGATTCCTCCTTACTGGCAGCCCATGCTCGAGCTATTTGCAAAACGCGTGGGCGATCCTCGCACCGAAGAAGGAAAGGCTCTTTTGAAAGAGCGCTCGCCGTTGACCTATGTCGACCAGATTTCAAAGCCCTTGCTCATCGGGCAGGGCGCCAACGATCCGAGGGTCAAGCAGGCCGAATCGGACCAGATCGTGCAATCGATGCAGGCCAGAAACCTGCCCGTGACCTACGTGCTTTATCCCGACGAAGGACATGGGTTCGCCCGGCCGCAAAATCGATTGAGTTTCTTTGGCGTCACCGAAGCTTTCTTGAGCGAGCATCTGGGTGGACGCTTCCAGCCGCTCGAGTCTTTCGAGGGCTCGTCGATCTACGTCCCCGAGGGCGCCGGCGAGGTGCCGGGGCTTCAAGAGAGTCTCTGCGCGCAGCAGCCCGAGCGATGCCAGATGCCCAAATAAATTGGACAGGCCCCTACCGGGGTACGTGCTCGTCCCGACCATGGTCAGGTACGGCACTGTACCGACCAGCGGGAGGTGAATTGCCGCCTTGTAGGTAGCCTGCAGCCGGCAGCCTGCAGCCGGCAGCCGGCCGAAGGCCGCGGGGGACTCAGTGGGTGCCTCCGCAGAGGCCCGAGGAAGGGGAGATCAGAAGGCCTACTCGACGACCGCTACCAGATCACCGGCGTCGACGGTCTCGCCGATGCCGACCTCGATGGATTTCACCTGGCCGGCAATGGGCGCGGTGATCGAGGTCTCCATCTTCATCGCCTCGGTCACGAGCAAGACCTGGCCTTTTTCGACCTCGTCGCCGACCGCAGCCTGAATCGCAAAGACTTTGCCCTGCATGGCTGCCCCGACCTGTCCCGGAACCGTCTTGTCGGCCCTGGGCCGGCGCGCGACCTCGCTCTCGACGGTCGAGTCGATGACCGTGACTTCGCGCGGCTGCCCGTTGAGCTCGAAATAGAGCGTGCGGGTACCGTCGTCGAAGAGCTCGCCGATGGCCAAGAGCTTGATGACCAGAGTTTTTCCGTCTTCGATATCGACGAGGGTTTCTTCGCCGAGTTCGAGTCCGAAGAGAAACGATATGGTATCCAAAATATAGTACTCGCCGAACTCGGCGACGTCGGTCGCAAGCTCGGTGAAAACGTTCGGATAAAGGGCGTAGCTGATGCGTTCGCGCTGGGTCGGCTCGCGCTCGAGTAAAGTCTCGAGGGTCTCGTCTGCATTGTCCCAATCGTAGTCTTCAAGGGATGCTCCCGCCCGCTCGGTGTAGGGCGTCTTGCCCTTGAGCACCATCTTCTGCAGCTTTGGCGGAAACCCTCCGTGCGGCTGGCCGACAAGACCCATGAAGAAGTCTTCGACCGACCTGGGAAAGTCAAAAGACTCGCCGGCATCGTGGCGTTCGATGAGCTCGGGGATCGACAATTCGTTACGCACCAGGAACATCGCAAAATCGGCGACGACCTTCGAAGTCGGCGTCACTTTGATGATGCGACCAAGGGCCTCGTCGACTTCGTGATACCGCGTCTTGATCAGGTTCCACTGGTCACCGAGGCCGAGTTGGATCGCGCGCGGCCGGAGGTTCGAATACTGACCGCCCGGAATCTCGTGATAGTAGACATCGGTGGTGCTCGCCTTGAGCCCCGACTCGAAGGGGTAATAATTCTCGCGCAAAAGCTCCCAGAAATCGGCGAGTTCCTGCAGATTTTCGACGTCGAGATCGGGCTTTCGTGGGTCGTTGGTCATCGCCGTCACGATGGCGTTCAGCGACGGCTGCGAGGTCAATCCCGCCATTGACGAGAGCGCGCAATCGACGCAGTCGACGCCGGCTTCAGCCGCCATCAGGTACATCGCGACCCCATTGCCGCTCGTATCGTGGGTGTGCAGATGGATGGGCAGCTCAGTCGCATCGCGCAGGGCCTTGATCAATGCCCGCGCGCTATACGGTTTCAGCAAGCCTGCCATGTCTTTGATATTGATGATATGCGCGCCGCGCTTGTCGAGTTCCTGCGCCAGATTCATGTAGTAGGCCAGCGTGTACTTGTCTTCGTTCGGGTCGAGAACATCGCCGGTGTAGCAGATCGAAGCTTCGACGATCTTGCCCTGCTTATTCACCTCCTCCATGGCAATTTCCATATTGGGCAGGTAGTTCAGGGCGTCGAAGATGCGAAAGATATCAATACCTTTTGCTGCCTCTTTGATGAACTCGCGCACGACGTTGTCGGGATAGTTCGTGTACCCGACGGCATTCGACCCTCGCAGCAACATCTGAAATAGCGCTCCCGGAATGCGCTTTCTGAGGCCATCCATGCGCTTCCACGGGTCTTCTTTCAAAAAGCGCATGCAGACATCAAAGGTCGCCCCGCCCCACATTTCATAGCTGAAGAGGCCAGGCAGGCTATGTGCGGTCTGGCGCGCGACGTCCGAGAGATCGCGAGTCCTCACGCGTGTCGCGAGCAGCGACTGATGCGCATCGCGAAAGGTGGTGTCGGTGACCAGCAATTTCGGATGCTCGCGCATCCACTCACTGAGCTTCTCGGCGCCGTGTTTTTCGAAGACCTCATAGGCCGGAGACACGGGCGGGTCATTGTAGGTCGTGAGTTTGGGCGGCTCGGGTACGATGAGCGGATCGGGCCGATCGAGTCGACCATTCGAGCCGGGTGGGCCGTTGATGGTGATATCCGCAATCGCACGCAAGGCCTTGGTACCGCGGTCTCTGCGCTCTCGAAACTCAAAGAGTTCGTCGCTCTCGTCGATGAATCTCGTATGCGTATCGCCGGCCAAAAAGACCGGATGGCGGATCACGTTTTTCAAGAACGGGATATTCGTTTTGACCCCGCGAATACGGAATTCAGCAAGGCTTCGCCCCATGCGCTGCGCGGCGTCTTCGAGATTTCGACCATGCGCCGAGACTTTGACCAGAAGCGAGTCGTAATAGGGCTGCACCAGCGCGCCCGAACCACCGATGCCCGCATCGAGACGAATGCCAAAGCCCGCGGCCGAGCGATAGGTGATGATCTTGCCGTAGTCGGGCGCGAAATTCTTTTCGGGGTCTTCGGTCGTGATGCGACATTGCACGGCCTGGCCGTGGACCGCGATATCATCCTGACTCTGCACGTCGATTTCGGGCGCATCGAGGGGATACCCCTCGGCGATGCGGATCATCGTCTTGATCAGGTCGTAACCTGTGACCATCTCGGTGACGGTATGTTCGACCTGGATACGCGTATTCACCTCGATGAAGTAGACTTCGGTCTGGCCGTCGCGTTCTTCGACCAGGAATTCGGCCGTGCCGACGCTCTCATATTTGGCGGCGTCGGCGAGTTTCAGAGAGTACTCGAAGAGCTTTTCACGCACGTCTTGCGGCAACTTCGGCGAGGGTGCGAGCTCGACGACCTTTTGATGTCGACGCTGGATCGAGCAGTCACGCTCGTGAAAATGCACGCGATTTCCATGCTGGTCGCAGACGAGCTGCACCTCGATATGGCGTGGATTTTCGATATAGCGTTCGATGAAGACTTCGTCGTTCGCAAACGACGATTTTGCCTCGCTCTTGGCCGAGCGAAAGGCCTCGGCGAGTTCGTCGTCGGTGTGGACGATGCGCATGCCGCGCCCGCCGCCACCGTGGGCGGCCTTGATGAAGACAGGCAGTCCGAATTCGGCGACGAAGTCGCGCGCATCCTGCACGGTATCGATCGGGCCGTCGCTTCCGGGTACGACCGGCACCCCGGCTTTGATTGAGGCCGTGCGGGCCTTGACCTTGTCTCCCAGCGCGCGCATCACCCGTGGCGGAGGACCGATCCAGATCAGTCCAGCATCGACCACCTTCTGCGCGAATTCGGCGTTCTCGGAGAGGAACCCGTAGCCCGGGTGAATCGCATCGATACCGCGACGCCTGGCGAGGTCGATGATCTTGTCACCGTCCAGATAGGCATCGACGGGCTTTCCCTTTTCGCCGACGAGGTACGCTCGGTCGGCCTTGTATCGATGAATCGAGAGGCGGTCTTCCCAGCTGTAGATGGCCGTGTCGGGCAGCCCGTCGCGGTCCTGCCACGCCTCCTGGTTCGTGATCT
>CAYFTY010000051.1:0-11448 GCA_964346045.1 uncultured Bradymonadales bacterium
AATGGTGGCGACGACCTCTTTCTCGAGGGTGTGACGGTATTCTTCGAGCTGTCGACGTCCATCGCGTACCAGGCTCGCGCGCCACTCCTGCTCGACTTGCTCGACCCGGTCTCTGAGCTCGTGGTGCAGGCGCTGGCTTTCGCCTGCCACCTCTTCACGCAAAGCCTCGAGACGCTCCTCGCGCTCGCCTTCGAGGTCTTCGAGCTTGTGGTCGTATTCGTCGGCCTTTTGTTCGGCCCGAGTCTTGAGCTCATTGGCTTCTTCGAGACGCTCCTCGATCGCGGCTTCACGGGCTTCCATCGCGTTGAAAATGGGACGATAGAGAAATCGCTTCAACACAAAGAGAAGCACCGCGAAGTTTAGAATTTGTGCGACGATGGTGAACGCGTCGAATTCCACGTCAGCCTCCGGCGACCTGATCCCAGAAGGGGTTGGCAAAGATGATGATCAACGCAATGACGAAGCAGTAGATGGCGGTCGATTCGATCATCGCAAGGCCGACGAAGAGCGTGCGCGTGATCGTATTCGACTCGTCAGGCTGCTGTGCGATCGACTGTAGAGCCTGCACGAGCGCTCTCGCCTCGCCCATGGCGGGGGCGATCGACCCGATCATGATGGTGAGTCCGGCCATGATGATCGACACGGCACCGATGAATCCGAGATCTGTCATGTGGTTCCTCCCGCCGGTGCTTCGCGAACGCGTCTTTGCGCTCGTGCACCGGAAGCAATGAATACCGTGGCGAGCACGGCGAAAATATAAGCCTGGATCAGCCCCGTGATCAGTCCCAGCAGGCTCACGAGGATGGGAAAGAAAAGTGGCGCCAGCGAAATGATCAGCCCCACGATCAGCGAACCGCTCATAATATTGCCAAAAAGTCGGATCGAAAGTGCGACCGTGCGCGTCAGATCCGAGATCAGGTTGAATGGCAGCATGAGAGGAGTCGGTTCGATATAGCGCTTGAGATAGCCGACCATCCCGCGCTCGGCGATGCCGTAGAAGGGCACAGCGACAAAGACGCAGAACGCCAGTGCCGAAGTGGTCGAGAGCGAGCTCGTGGGCGGCTCGTAGTAGGGCACGATCGTGAGCAGGTTCGAGATCACGATAAAGAGAAAAAGTGTGCCAACAAATGGCATATATTTATCTCCATTCGGGCCCGCGATGTCACGCAATTGGCCACGAATGGTCGAAACCACCAGTTCGAGAAAGCTCTGCCACCGGCTGATCTCGAAACCCGTTGCGAGGCGACGGGTCGCCAGGTACGCCGCAAAGATCAGAAGCGCATCGACGACCAGTGTGAACACGATGGTCGCGTTCAGCTTCAGTAGGCCGTATTGCCAGAAGATGTGCGCGTCAGGGGTCAGTTGCACGCAATTTCCCTTTTCACGGGGCTCACCGCGCGGTGGCGAGCGAGCATGAAACCCACGAGCATCGCGATTCCGCCGATGGCCGAGAGATAGAAGACGAGTCCGAATGCAGCGAGCGTCACCGAAACTCGAAATACGAAGCGCACCAGCATCGAGGCGATAGGGCGTTCGTGCTCCACAGCGATTGTAGTCGCGCGCCAGAGGCCTCTGAAATAGAGGAAGCCGACCGCGAATCCTGCGGCGAGGCCGAGCACGGCAGCGAGTGGATCAATCCATATCTGGTTCATCTTCCTCCTCCCTCACTGCAACTCGTCGGGCGTGTTCGCTGACCCAGTACCATGCATTGAAAGAGCCGAGCGTAATTCCGGCCAACAACATGGCGACGGTCCACGATACGTCTGACGGAAACTCTTGATCGAGCCATAGGCCGAGGGCAAGGAAAGCGAGGGTCGGGATCGAGACCGACCAGCCTACAATGCCAAAGGTACCGACGGCGAAAAAGAGCCCTGCGTCTTTCTCGGAGCGTTTCTTCTTGCGTCGTCGGACCTTCTTTCGCAGTCGCTCAGGTAGCTTCTCATCCACGGAGTCCCTCTTTGAGTTTGAGGAATCGTCGAACGAAGCCGACCTCGAGCTTGCTGGCGGCAGAGCGCGCGACGGCTTCCTGCTCGTCGACGTGTCGAAAGACCTCGTCGACAGTCTCTTCGAGGAGATCGAGTTCGTCGGAGACCAGACCTCGACGCACCGATATCTTCACCTCATCGCCTCGTTTTACGAGGATTCCCGAATCATGCGCCATGAAGACTTCTTCACCACCCTCGAGGGTGATTTCGGTGATGCCGATACCGAGGACGCCGACCCAGTCGACATGCCGGGGCTTGAGGCAGAACGAGCCGCGTTCGCCTTCGGCGACGACCTTAACAGCGCTCCATTCCCCGAGTACTCGCGATGGTAATGTGGCACTCACTTTCACTCTTCGACCTCCACGGCGTCGACCGACCCGATCATGTAAAGTTTGCCTTCGTCAACCTCATCGAACTCACCGTCGAGAATGCGTTCACAGCCGTCGACCGTCTCTCCGAGAGGTACAAATTCGCCCGGGACCCCCGTGAACATTTCGGTCGTAAAAAAGGGCTGTGTGAGAAAGCGCTCGAGTCGGCGCGCACGGACCACGACCTGACGATCCTCAGGCGAGAGCTCTTCGAGTCCGAGCATCGCGATGATGTCTTTGAGGTCGTCGTATTCGGCGAGGAGCTCGCGTACGCGCTGTGCGACCCTCCAGTGCCGTTCGCCGGCGACTTCGGGCGAAAGCATGCGCGAGGTCGAATTCAGCAGATCCAGTGCAGGATAGAAGCCTTCGCTGGCGCGCTTGCGACTCAGCATCACCGAGGTCGATAGATGCACCATCGTGTGCACCACCGCCGGGTCGGTGAAATCGTCTGCGGGAACGTAGACCGATTCGACGGCGGTGATCGCTCCTCTCGACGTGCTGCAGATTCGTTCCTGAAGCTCGGCGAGTTCGGTCGCCATCGTCGGCTGATAACCTACGCGCGAAGGCATGTGACCAAGCAGCCCCGACACTTCTGAGCCAGCCTGCACGAAGCGAAATACGTTGTCCATCAAAAGCAGCACGTCGCGGCGTTCTTCATCCCGAAAATGCTCGGCAATCGTCAGGGCCGTATGCGCGACTCGAAAGCGCACGCCGGGCGGCATATCCATCTGTCCGAAGACCAGCACCGTACGCTCGAGAACTCCGGCTTCGTCCATTTCGCGCGTGATTTCTTCGGCCTCACGGTTTCGTTCGCCGACTCCGCAAAAGAGGCTCACACCCTCATAGCGTTTCGCGATGTTGTGGATCAGCTCGGTCGTGATCACCGTCTTGCCCACACCCGCACCGCCGAATAGTCCGGCTTTTCCGCCCTTTTCGAGGGGAGCGAGTAGATCGATGGCCTTGATGCCCGTCTCGAAGATCTCCTGCGAGGTAACCTGTTCACTCATCGGAACGGGCGGCCTGTAGATCGACTTTCGCGGGCCTTCGATGCGGTGGAGACCGTCGAGCGGCCGGCCGAACATGTCGATCACGCGACCCAGTACCGTGTCGCCGACGGGGACTTGAACCGGGGCGCCTGTGTCCGAGACTTCGATCCCACGGGCCAGACCGCGCGTATCAGAAAGCGCAAACGTTCGAACGGTCTCACTATCGAGATGAGCGGCGACTTCGAGCAAGACGCCGGCGCTCTCCACGCGTAGCAGCGTCTCAACCTCGGGAAGCGCCGAGGTGAAACGCACGTCGACGACGCTTCCGTGCACGGCGGAAACAAGTCCTCGCGGCGTAACATCCTCTTTTCGAATCATGGAATCCATGGGCGCGCAGATGATGGCCATCAAGCGCCTCTTTTGCAACGGTGGATATGCCCGTGGAATGACTCGAGGAGGCGCAGGCGGCAGAAGGCCTCAGGCCTCGAGCCTCTCGAAGACGGCGCTGATGCAGAGGCCCCGGTTATCATCGAGTGAAGACTCGATGTCGCCGCTCGTCATGGCCTGGTCCAGCGCTATCGCCGAGGTCACCAGAAAGGTCGGTGTCGTATTCACTCGCGCCGCGATCTCATGCGAGAACGTCGCCAGCGTGGGAAATGCCTTCAACAACACCGGATCCTGGTCTCCACGCAACGCATCTCGAAAGATCTCTGCGATTCGGGTTCCGGGACCGCCTGAATTGCGCAGGCTGCGAGCAAATTGATACACCGAGCGCCAGAAGAGCCGCTCTTTTGCCGAGTGCGGATGGCGGATCCGGCGTCCAAGGGCTTTCTACTCGAGGAGGTTGATCTCGGCGCCATCATCGAACTCGAAGACGATCGAGTGATAGTCCCATTCGCCGTCAGACTGCGTGGCATCGACCAGGACCGTGCCATCGCCATCAGGTCCGCTGATGCTCCAGTTGACGTCGACACTGACCCGGCCATCGCCGCCGCCCGCTGCTCCCGAAATAAACCAACCACCCTCGAGTGGCTCACCCATTCGTGCACGGCTTTTTAAAGCACGGGAATCAGCGGTTACCCGAGCTCCTCGAGTTTTTCGAGGATTTCGGCGAGCACTCGATTCGTGTCCTCGGCCTTGTCGAACTGACCCTGCAGGGCCTTTGCGAGCGGCACCAGCGCAGACTCGATGATGCCGAGCTGATGGTCCAGCGTCGATTGAAGTTGAGCGGGCAGGGCGCCAACGACCTCCACCTCCATCTTCGCCTGCCCCAGTGATTTCAGGGCCTCGGCGAGCGCAGCGGCGGTCTCTTCGCCGACGGCCGGCGCGGGCACCCCGGCGGCCGTCGTCTGCCTCGCAGCCTCGACCTTTTGTGCACCGTTCGCGGCTTCGTTGAGGGCATCGCGGATTCCTCCGAGCTGGCTCGAAACATCGCTGGTCGAGAGCGCGCCATGCACGTCTTCCATGCGCTGCGCGAGGCTCGAGAGCGGGCCCATGATGCGGGTGACGGGGTCGTCTTCGCCGCCTCCCATCATCTTGCGACGCTTGAACTCGCGTTTGATCTCGTCCCAGCGCTCGGCCTGTTCTTCGGACAATCGGTCTCGCAACTCGGCGAGCTTCAGCAGGTTCTGCTCGGCACCTGTCGTCAGAGTCTGGGCCTCTTGCTGGTAGTGATTGTCGATGAGTCGCTCGACTTCTTTCTCGTTCATCGCGCCCGCCAGCTTCTCGGCCATTTTGTTCATGTTGCGGTACGAACCTTGAAGCTGAAAAGGCGGCTCGGTGCGGTATTCGTCCTTCATCGCGGCCGACTTGATATACTGCTTGTTCACTGTGAGAACGACGTCACGAATCTGCATGAATTTTTTGAAGATATTCACCACTTCCTGGGCCTCGACCTGCGAGTAGGCGTGGTCGAAATCGCTTAACGGAATCTGCTCGCCGCGGGCCATTCGGGCGAATTTGTCGATATCGTCGCGATGACGCGTGGCGAGCGGAGCTGTGACGTTACTGGTGGTGAGCGCATTCTCGACATAACTCATCTCGAAGGCGTCTTCTTTGCCCGAGAGGATATCGCCGAGGTTGTAGGTGTCGGCGCGATTGGCCAGCATGTCTGGAATCTGAAATCGGTCGCCCGATTCGGTATAGGGGTTTCCGGCCATGATGACGCAGAAGCGCTTTCCGCGCATATCGTAGGTGCGGGTCTTGCCTTCCCACACACCCTCGATGCGTCGTGTCGCATCACAGAGCGAGATGAATTTCTGCAAAAATTCGGTATCGCAGTGCTGGATATCATCGAGATAGAGCATGACGTTATTGCCCATCTCGAGGGCGAGATTCACCTTTTCGACCTCCTGTCGAGCGGTCGAGCTGGGGGCCTGTTCGGGATCGAGCGAGACGACGTCGTGGCCGAGCGATGGCCCATTTACTTTCATGAACATCAGACCGAGCCGGCTGGCGACATACTCCATCAACGTCGTCTTTCCGTAGCCAGGCGGTGAGATCAGCAACAAGAGACCGCTGCGGTCGCTTCGGCCTTCTTCGCCGGCCGCACCGAGTTGTTTGGCGAGGTTGTCGCCAATGAGGTGCAGGTAGACTTCGTCGATGAGGCGATTTCGCACAAAGGTGCTCAAGACCTGTGGCTCGAGCGAATCGATGCGCAAGTCCTCACGCTCACGTTCGAGCAGCTCGTGGCTCATCTTTCGGTAGGCACGATAAGCCGGCACGTGCACGTCTCGATAGCGAGTCAGACGAGCCAGAAACTCGTCGAGTCGGATCGGCAACGTGCCATCATCGATGCGGGGATGCTGACCGAGAAGCTCGGTGACTTCGGCGGCGACGCGCGCCGAACTCGTCTCTCGCTCGAGGTGTCCTTCGGTCAAGACGATGGCTGCTGCCTCGGGAATCAACCAATCTGCATGGTCGACTTCATGGGTGCGTGCATATCCGGTCAGCCACGCCACCACGAGATCCCAGGATTCGTCGAGCTCGCCGTCGATCGCCTCGAGGTCTTTTTCGAATTCGAGTCGTGTGCCTGCACGGTCGGTGTCTTCGAAAAAGTGATTCAGGAATTCGACGGCGTCTCCCGAAGAGACGAAATGAGGGCTGCTTTCGACGAGTTCCTCGGCAAGATAGCGACCCGCGAGATGCAGGATGGAATCATCCCAATCGGCATCGAGAGCAAAGTGGGTATCGAGCCATTCGTGCATCGCGTCGGCAAGTTCGTGGCCGAGCTCTTCGAGGGGTCTACCGTGAGCGTAACTCTCACGAAGGCGCCCGAGGCTCACGCCCCTGCGTCCCCACGAAGAGAGACGCTCTCGAGGGGCAAACGCCCAGAAAAGCGTGGCGAGCGCCCGTGCACGGGGCGTGTATCTCAGCAGATCGCCCGTGAAGTAAAGCTGCGTGATGCGCTCGACGATGCGGGCCGCGTCGACGTCATGAACGCCGCGCTCATAGCCCTCGTCGTAGCGCTCTTCGACATAGGTTCGGACCTTCTTCAAGAGCGCCCGGTCGTCGTGGCAGAGCTCGTGGAGCTCTTCGAGGGTCATTGGCGTCGAGTCGTCGAGCGCATCGAAAAGAATGGCTGCCGCCAGGTATTCGCCGCGATAGACATTCTCGGTCTCCGAGACGAGATGCTGATCCCAGAACGGACGCGTTTCTTCGAAGGTGGCATCGGTGATCAGCGAGAAAAAATCGGTGCCCGTGATGTGCAAGGCCATGCGACCGTCGCGCGGCACCGTCGTGAGCTCGGGGTCCTGCGTGTTGACCGTGAACCGATGACGGCCCAGTTTGATGATGTTGGCGCCATCTTCAAAGAGGTCGAGCTTGTCGCGAAGCTGCCGTATCGACTGATCTCTGGCAGACTTGAGCTGCGTGTCGAGATCGTCTGCGCGCACGTCCTCGCCAAATTCGCGCAGCTTGCTGATGAGGTCGCGGACCTTCATCACCATCGCATCCGACGCGAAGTAGGCGTTCAGATCGTCGATCGATTTCATATTCGACGCGCGGCGTTTGATCCCCTGGATGATTCGTTCGGCAGCCTGCGCGGTGGTCTGCGCTTTTCGCTGTCGTTCTTCGAGCAGCGATTGCTTGCGCGACTCGAAGATCTCGTAGACCTCTTCGCGTTTCTCGGCGAGCGTCGCGAGAAACTCATCGAATTGCGAGAATCGCGACTCCATTTCTTCGAGCTGCACCATCACGCGCGTCAGCTGATCGTCGCAGGCTTCGGGTGAGTCGCACATCGAGAGCGCGCTTGTGACCGACTGTCCGAAGAGCTGGAATTGAACAGCGAACTCGGCCTTGCCCTCGTGCTCGAGAAGCTTCTTCGTCTTCTTTTCGAGCATGGCCCGCGCGCGATTCTGCTGCCCGAGAATCTCGCCGATATTCTCGAGCATCTCGGTGCGCTTCGTCGGGTCATCGACCTGCAGACCCGACACGATTTCGGTCAGGAGCGTGAGGCCGTCATTGATCTCGTCGAGTTGCTCTCGCAGCTCTTTCGCCCTCATCGTAGTTTCGATCGATGCGACGGCTGTGGCCACTTCCTCGATGCCCGTCGCATATTCGGCGAGCGCTGCTTCCTCGAGCAAAAAGTCGACGGTCGCTTTGCTCAGCTCGTCGAAATTCTCGACCACCTCTTTTTCGAGGTCGTCGAGGCGGGCGACGTCGATATATCGAACTTCTTTGAGTGTGATCAGATGGCCACGGTGTTTTCGCAGACGCGCGAGTGCGTCGACGAATCGCTGAATGTGCGTCCACTCGGCATAGCGCACGTCGCGCAAAATATCGCGATGCTGCGTGTCGGCCTCTTCGAGCTTTTCGACCGCTTGCTTTTTGAGCGCCTGAACCTTCTGGAACTCTTCGATGACCGTGTCTGAGGTCGACATGATCTCGCGGATCACTTCGCCGAGGTTTCCGGTCTTTTCGCCGCTCAGCCAGAAGTAATTGTCGAGCACCCGCTGTGCCTGCGCGATCAATGCCTCGTAGACGGGTAGACTTGGCTGCTGGTCAGCAATCATGCGGCAGAGGCTCAGGGAGTCTGAGATCCCTTTGACGAGTTCGGCATTGCCGATGTTGGCCAGGTGAGAGCCGTCCGTGGGGCGCGATGCAGCGTGCTCGGCCGAGAAAAACGGAGTCTGCCAGATCTGCATCGGATGAACGCGCGTGGCTTCGTCTCCCGTGAATCGAAAGACGAGCATCACGCCGTCTTCGAAGACCGAATAGCCGTGGCACGCAATGGGGTTCTGGACCTCTTTTCGGATGACGTTGTAAGCCTGCAGAAGATAGTGCCCGTCGTCCTGCCGATGGTAGACGTAGAGTACGTCTTCACCGTTCGGTGATCGAATGATCTCCTGAAGCTCCATGCCTTCGACGTCGGTCTCGAAGCGCTTCATCGTGCCGTCGGCCAGGGCGTACCCTCCCGGAAAGATGATGCCATGGTCTTCGGGTAGCTTGATGCACGTCTGGCCGATGGCATCGAGGCGCGCGACGGACTGCGTGAGCGTGTTGAAGACGAAGTAGCGCCAGTGTTCTTCGCGATAGGGAAGAATGCGAATCAGGATGAGATTTCCGACGCGCGAGTACTCGAAGTCAGCGTCGTTCAGTGACTGACGTGGGTCCTCGACCGGCTCGTCATAGATCCCGTGACCGGCCTCGGTATTGTCTTCGATCTTGATGGTGAGGTCGCCACCCACGGTCTCGACAAAGACCTCGTCTTCGACCGAGACGTGCGGGTGTTTTCCACGAATATGCGCTTCGCGTCCGAGTTCTCGCCAGTCGAAGTCGTGCTGTTCGGGCAGCTCAAACTCGAGGTGGCCGGCGTTGTCCAGATACGAGACCACCTCGTTTTCGATGCCCCATCTCAGTACCCGGCGATCGTGTTTCTCACCGAGCTCGAGAACGGCAAATAAACGGTTTTCGGTGCGATGAAGCTGCGCGAGGCGAACGCCGCTGTAGTAGGTGTAGATTTCGTCGAAATCGTGGACGAATGCGTCTTCACTCAGAAAGTTATGCTCGCTTTCCTGGGCGAGCGGGGCGATGGCAAAGCCCTGATCCGATTTCTCGAATGCATGCATGCTGAAGACGTCATCGACGTCAGTCTTCTGCTTGAGACCAAAGGAGACCGTATACCCAAAGAGGAGACGTCCCCCGATCTGTACCATGTCTTGCGGAAAGCAGCTGTTTTCGGTGCGGATACGGTCCTGTCCGATGACCGTCATTTCGGTCGAACCAAAGATTTCCTGGCGCTGATGATTCAGCGTCTCTGCGCGTTTGCGCAGCTCGGCGGCTTGCTCTTCGAGACGTGACCGAATGATGTCGTAATTCGACGTCTGCAGCTCGGACTTCTGGCGGCTCTGGGCCTCACTTGCTGCCTTTTCAGCCTCGGTGGCGTTTTCGGTTTCTGCGGCCATCGGATTCTTCCTGAGGGGGCGGCGCACCAGAGGCGATGCGCCTCTGGTGAGCTTCGATACGGTCTAACCAGCCTCGACCAATCAGGCTTCGCTTTCGGGCTCGTCGCCCGGGTCGAGTGCGTCGACTCGCTGCATCAACGACTGGATGCGCGTTCGTTCCTCATCGGAGTCAGCTTCGCCCATCATGTCGTTGAGCACCTCGGTGACGGCGTCGGCGTCGAGGTCGGCATCGACCGGAGCGGTCACATGGACCGCACCTGCGCCGTTGGTCTTGCCGTTCAGCCCGTTGGTCACGCGCTTGAAGAGCGCCTGTGCAGTCGGGCTATGCTCCATGAATCCTTCGACCATCTGGCCGACCGACACGCTCTTGACGAAGTTGTTGTAGAACGACTCGTCGCCGCCCACGATATTGATGTCGGCTGCCTTGAAGGCTTCGCCGAGCGCCATGGCCTGAGCCTCGGCAATCTCGATGGCCGATTTGATGCGCTCCATGGTGAGCAGGCGGTCGTGCTCGAGGTGCAGACGGAACTCTTCGTGGTCCATCGACTTTCCGTCGAGATGTTTCATGGCCTCTGCTTTGGCCTCGATGCCCGAAGCCTCGGCGGCCAGCTTTTCGCGGATGGCGGCGCCTTCGGCGACCCCCTTCTTCTCGAGCACCTGCGCTTCGGCAAAGCCTTCCTTTTGGATCGCTTCGGCCAGCGCCGCTTTGACGCGCACGTTGACCATGCCTTTTTCTTCTTCGCCTTTGGCCTGAGCCACGAGCCGTTCTTTGGTGACGAGAGCCTCGGCGAGTCCTTCTTTTTCGAGTGCTTCGGCATGCTGCTGCTTGAGCCGAATCTCGACCATGCCCTGTTCTTCCTGACCTTTGGCCTCGGCGAGCATCTTTTCGCGCAAGACCTTGGCGTCGACCAGACCCTGCTTCTCGTTCGCCTGAGCATCGGCCTCTTTGACCTTGACCTTGGCCAGCCCCGACGCGGCTTCTTCGGCCTGGATACCTTCGGCGAGTCGAATCTTGGCTTTCGCGACGCGGTCGCTCGAGTCGAGCTCGGCGTCGGCCTCGATGATCTTCTTTTTGGCGTTGTGCTGCGCTGCTTCTTTGGCTGCTTCGGCCGCTTTGATATCGACGATGAGCTTCTGCTCAGCCTCGGCTTCGGCGCCGATCACACTCGCCTTCTTGGTACGCTCGGCTTCTTTGACGACGCGCAGGTCTTTGATGTTCTCTTCTTCTTCGGCAACCGTTTTGTCGACGGCGACGCGGTCACGCACGATCTCGGCGATATTCTTCTTTTCGACCTCGAGCTCTTTGTCTTTGGCGATGCGCTGCAGCTCGACCTCACGCTCTCTCGCGACCACTTCGACATCCCGGTCGCGCTGGACCTTTTCGGTTTCGACCGCGACGGCTCGCTCGCGATCCTTCTCGGCGAGCTGCTGGGCACGGGTCTTGCCAATTTCTCGCACCGTCACCTTTTCTTGTGCCTCGAGCCGGGCCGTTTCTTCTTTGGCCATCTCTTCGGCTTTGATCTTCTCGGCTTCGGCCTTTTTCTGGGCGCGTACGACACTGATCGATTTATCACGCTCAGCCTCTTCGGCGGCCTTTTCTTTCGCGTAACGGAAGAGCGCCTTGTCGCGCTCGAGGTTGTCGAGTTCGACGTCCTTGGTCGCCTTGTTGCGAAGCTTGGTCGTCTCGACGCGCTTGTCTTCGGTG
>CAYFTY010000052.1:0-11370 GCA_964346045.1 uncultured Bradymonadales bacterium
CGTGCAAGCTCGACCGCGCGGTCCCTGGGGTCGTCACTTGACCAACTTGTAGATCGAGCCGGGCCCGTAATCGAAGAAATAGAGCTCACCCTTCTGGTCGCGTGCAAAAGACGCGATGCCAAATGAGGTATCGAAGAGCTCTTCGTTTTTCTTTCGTTCGGGGTCGTATGCCCAGATGCGACCCGACACGAAATCGGCGTAGATGTATTTGCCCTGGAGCGCCTCGATCGTACCCCGGTAGACATAGCCGCCGGTGACCGACTGTCCGACATCGTGGCTGTACTCGATTTCGGGATCGATCAAGCCCTTGGTGGGGCAGCCTTTGGACGGCTTGTAGCAGTGTTTGCCCTCGCGATAGCGCCAGCCGTAGTTTCCACCGCCCTGGATGATGTCGATTTCTTCGTACGCGTTCTGGCCGACGTCACCTGCCCATAACTGGCCGGTTTTGGGGTCCCAGCTAAATCGCCACGGGTTTCGCAGGCCCCACGCGTAGATCTCGTCGCGGCCGTCTTTCTTGACGAAGGGATTGCTCGGTGGAATGCCGTAGTTCTTGTTTTTGGCGTCGACGTCAATACGCAGGATCGTGCCGAGGAGCGTGTCTTTGTCTTGCCCTGCGTTGATGGGGTCGCCGGCTGAGCCACCATCGCCCACACCGATGTAGAGATAGCCGTCGGGACCGAACGACACCTGCCCGCCATTATGGTTCGAGTAGGGTTGCTCGAAGCTCAGAAGGACCTTCTCGGACTCTTTGGAAAACGTCTTTCCGACGTCTTTCGAGGTGAAGCGTGAGATGCGCGTCTTCAGCTTGCCGGGTTTTTCGGTCGTATAGTTGACGTAAATATGTCCGTTCTTTTCGAAATTCGGATGAATCGCCAGCCCCAGCAGGCCCCGCTCGCCGCCGTATTTCACGCGGTCGCGCAGGTCGAGGACGGTCGACTTTTTGGCCTTCGGTTGATTCGCGAAGCGCACAATTTTGCCTCGCTGCTCGACGACAAGCCAGGTGCCATCGGGCAGCTGCTCCATCCAGACGGGAAGCTGCAGATCGACCTCTTTGAAGACCTTCTCGTAGCGCAGCGGTGCCTTCTCGGACCCGGCACTCTGCGCCTCGCAACGACCCTGCATACCAAAAGAAAGCAGGGCGAAAACGAGCAGGTTCAGAAATACGATGGGTTTCATGGGGGCTCCGGGTTCAGCGAGCGCGCATACGATTTGTGCGATGTTCTTCGTCGTTGCGGCCAGCCGATAGGTCGAGTTTGTCTTTGCCCTCGACGCGCACACCGAAGGTCCTTGATTCACCGGGTGGGATGGGCTCGACGTCGACTTTCGAGACGGCCTTACGCGCACGTTTTTTAGATGCGTCCCAGACCTTCACCGTTACACCTTCGAGCACGTTCTCGCTCTGGTTGTAGACCGTTCCCTGACAGAGGCGGGCCCCCGCAAGCGGCCGGCATGCGGCCTGGGTGAGCAAGGCGCCCTCGCGGCTCAGGCGCTCGACCATCTTTTCGGCATGTTGACGCTGCGCGTCGCGCAGCTCGTCCGAACGTCTTGGGTAGGCTCGCTCGAGATAGTGCCCGAATAGCTGCCGCGCTCTCTCGAGGCGTCCGGCTTCGAGCTCGAGCCCTGCCAGCAAAAATAGCGACTCGCTTTCGGTCGGATCACAGACCACCGCCGCGCGGAAATGCCCGAGCGAGTCGGCGGGTCGTTCGGGCGCAATCGCTCGTGCGAACACCCGGTATGCCATGCAGCGACCAGGCTCGGTAAAGAGTGCTTTGCTTGCCAGCGTACGCGCTTCGTCAAAGCGTTTCTCTTCGAGCGCGAGTCGCGCTCGTGCCAGCCTGACTTCGGTCGGCTCTTCGTCGAAGCGGTCGAGCAAGTCCCTGGCCGCCTTGAGTTGGCGCGCATCCATCAACGAGTGTGAGAGCGCGACGTAGCCGTCGGTGGTGTCGATATCCTCAGCCGTCTCATGCGAAAGAGCATGTATCAGCACCTGGTTCGCAACGCTCAGATCGACGAGCATAAAGAGCGCCCCGATGCGGGCGAGCACGTCGTACGAGTCGGCCTCCTCGATGGCCCTCGATACATGTTTCTTGGCGCGGCGCGCATCATCGGTCGCTGCATACACGGCCGCCAGTAGCCCCTGGTAGTAGGCATCTCGTGGTGAGTTGCGAAACGCTTTACGCGCCGTCGAGCGCGCCGCCTTTTTCTCGCCCTCGAGTGCAAATACGAGTGCCAGCAGCATCACGCGTTCGGCGGAGGTCGTTTCGGATTCGCCGAGCGTCTTCTTCGCTGCCTCGAGGTTTCCGTCAAAAAGGGCTTCTCGACCCTTGATGACGTCAGGCTCGGCGCTCGACGAAAAGAGCTTGGCCGCGTGATCGGCTGGCTGAAACGGCGCCTCGGGATAATCGTCGAGCTTCGAGGTGCGCCCCGGAAGCAGGTTCCATTCGTCGTCGCCCGTGGGGTTATGGACGACACGCACCATGGCCCAGTCGGTCGATCCCGGGTGCCAGTGGACCTTGTACTGCGTGGTCGGGCAGCGAGCATCAGCGCGCCCTGCGGCTTTTTCACCCTCTTCGATATGTTCGTAGATCACGAAGAGCTTCTGTGATTCTTCGTCGAAAAGCATCGCTTTGTCGTGCACCTTGCAGCGAAACGCATCGCCACGCGGCACGGTCTCCCGCGTCGAGGCGACGTCGATGAACCAGCGTCCGTCCGGGCTCTGGGCACCTTTGGGTGCCTCGAGTAGGCCAGCTGTCTCGAGGAACTTCGCCGCGTCCGTCGCCGCTCGGGCTGCCGCGTAGTCCGGGTGCACGAATCCGGGCGGGGTCCCTTTTTTGAAGCGCCGAATGAACTTGCCATTGTCGGCTCGATACATTTCCGTCGATTGGTAGAAGAAATCTCGAGCCGCGCCATCGACCATCACCTCGCCCTGCATTTCGGCGTCGACGACAATCTCCTGACCGGTTCCAGACCAGCCGCGTAGCTCGGTCTTTCGATTTACCGACTGAGCCAGGGCATCGACGGTCCAAAAAACAAGCACGAGCGCAATGACGGCTGATTTCTTCAAGGCTCCTCCACTTCGAATACGGGGAAGGAAACACCGGTCTCGGCGAGGCGTTTCGTCGTCGTCATGCGCCCGTTCACCGCAAGCTCAGCGATTTGGTCGGGGTCCTTCGAAAAATCGTCGAGTCGCTCTTGGACCGTCGTTGGTGCGACGATGTAGACGCGTTGCCATCCCCCGTAGACGTGCACCTCGAAATCCGGACATGCGCAGCGTTCGGCAGGATTGTAGCGCACCGGCACCTCGTAGAGGTTGAGCGACTCGGATTCCTCACCGGCCGTCTCGAGCCCGATATCCACCCTTGCCGTGGCCGCACGGGTGGCGAGCACCTCGCCTGGAACTTCGGGCTCCGAGGCGCAGCCTACGAGAAGGGTGCTGATCAAAATGAGGCAACGTGCGTTCATGGGTCGAGTCTCTCGCGCATCTCTGTCGTGTATTCGCCCTCGTGGTCAAATACGACAAGCGGCGGCCTTATTTCTAGCTCAGCGCGCGATTGACGTCGAGCCAGGGCCTCAAAGAGGTACGCTGGCTGGTCGTCTCGCGAATGGACCGGCCGCAATCTCTCGAGATGCAGGTCGGTCGAGCCCAGCGCTTCGATGAAGTCGACGAGTCGCGTGGGCGGGAGTACGAATTTCGCGGAGCCCCGAGATGGTCTGAGCACGAAGGCTGCCGCCCGCACGAAATCAGGGAGCCCACCGTGCAATTCTTGATGGGCAGCGCGCCGCTGCGCGTTGGGGCTCGTGCGTCCTTCTCCGGCGCGATAGAAGGGCGGATTACAGAGTACGAGGTCAGCCTGATGGGCCGCCTCGAAGCTCTCGATCTCGCGGATGTCGCCCTCGACCGGCTCGATCTGGTTCATTTCATTGCGAGCGACGTTTTGTTGCAGAAGCTCGAAGAGCGATGCGTCACGCTCGATGGCCCGAATCCCGATCTTCGCATATTGGAGTGCCACCAGAAGTGAGACCGCGCCCTGACCGGCTCCGAGCTCGATGACGCGCTCGCCATCTTTGAGGGCCAGGTCGGTGGCGAGGATGTGCGCGTCGAGCCCGAAGCGGTATCCGCCCCGGGTCTGTTCGATTTCGAGACGACCTCCGGCGAGGGCGTCGATGGTGGTGGGACCGGCGCTCAGCTCAGCCCTCGTTCGGGACGCGTACTTCGACCGCGGTCGCCGTGAATTCGTAGACCTTTTCAGGTCCTTCGACTTTTCGCGGCTCTTCGCCGGCCGCGGCTTCATCGTCTGCGTAGTGCTGAGCTTCTTTCTGAGGAATCTCACGCGCCGTAACGTTGCCCTCGACGATGGCGAGTGCACCATCTGCATTCTTGGGTACGAAGAACCCATAGTCTTTCATGCGCACGCGCACCGGTCGGTCGACGCCTTCACCAGAGAGGGTGAACCAGCAACCCTTCTTCTTGCAGACCTTTTCGACCGTGGCTTCGACCTTGTAGGGGCCTTCGTATTCCCCCGACTTTTCGATCGCCGAGGCCAGCGTGACCGGCGGCTCGATGACCGTGAAGCGCGAGCCGAAATGCTTGATCTCGCCCGGCTTCATGTCGGCGGGCATGGCGCCCTGCTTGTCGGTGGCTCCCGACTCGGCGGGAGCTTTCGGCTCATCGGTCGTCTCTTCTTCCTGAGTCTCTTCAGCCTTTTCGGCCTCTTCAGTGGCCGCGGCTTCTTCGGTGTTTTCAGTCTCGGCTTTCTCGGCCGATTTCTGCTCGCAGCCCATGAGGGCGACAAGTGCTACGGTCAGCATTACAACTAGATGTTTCATGATTTCCTCGCTATTTCGTTCGCGGCGGCAGAGTGACGAGTTCTGGATTCGCTGTCAACGCTGGCGTCGCTCGCTCCATCGAGCTTGATCGGAGGCACCCTTGGCGAGCATGCGCTCGATCAGGTCGCGCAGTCTGGTCGGAAGCTCGCGCCGCGGGGTTGGCAATGCCGAAATTGACGAGCTTCGCTCGGTTCGGATCTCCAAGATTTTTGTAGATGAGACTAGAAGCCGGTTTGATGTCGCGATGCAGGATGCCGTGATGCGCCTCGCGCATATTTTCGAGCAATTGCTGGACGATATAGGCCGAACGTCGCCGCGATGCTCACTCGCTTAACGGTTCTTCGGTGAAATCAGAGTTCTCGCGCGCCCAGCAGCTCGATCTGTGTATCGATGAGTTCGCGATAGGGTGAGGCGGGTAGTTCTGAGAGCAGGCGTCGGCCGTCACGGGTGAGCTGACTCACCTCGTCGGCAACGGCGTCGATGGCGCCGGTTGCTTCGACATGTTGTCGGAAACCGTGCAGACCCGCGGCCGTGAGCTCGTCGGGCTCGGCAAACATGCCTTCGAGTTTCACGCGCAGCTCGGGGTTCTCGCGCACGGCGTAAATCACCGGGAGGGTCATGCGGCCTTCGCGCAGATCATCGAGCAGTCGCTTGCCGAAACGGTCGTCTCCGGTCATGTCGAGGAGGTCATCACGCATCTGAAACGCGAGGCCGACTTTCTGGGCCATCTCTCCCACGGCATCGATCTGTGCGTTGGTGGCGCCGGCGAATCGCGCGCCCGCGCGAGCGCACCATACAAAGAGGGCGGCTGTTTTCAGCCTGCAAATCTCTCGGTATCGCTCTTCGTCGACCATCAACGACCCCTTGGATTCGAGCTGCAAGAGCTCGCCCGAAACGAGATCTTTGACCGCCGCAAGGCTTTCGGCGAGGGTCTCGCCGGTGTCGACACCGCGAATCAATTCGACAGCGCTCGAGAGGCAGTGGTCGCCGGCCAGCACACTCGCGGTGTTGCCCCACACCCTGCGAGCGGTCGGGATTCCCCGGCGCTGCACGCCTTCGTCGATGACGTCGTCGTGAAGCAGGCTGGCCGTGTGGATCAACTCGCCAGCTACGGCCAGATCGATCGGAAATGTCCCATTGAAATCGCGGCACGAGGCAGCGACGAGTAGGGTGAGCCGCGGGCGAATTCGTTTGCCGCCAGACCCCACGAGGTGCGAGATCGCGTCCGCCGCGGGGCCGCTTTCACGAGCTACTTCGGCGAGCCGACCTTCGACATCACGCATCGCCGACGCAATCAGGCTGTATGCCTCTGCACTATTGAGGCTCTGTTCTGAGAGGGGATTTGTTGAAATCGGTTCGCCTGCCACGTGCCTGCCGGTGTTCTAGCTTCTTTCACTGTATGATCCATACCTTGTATGCATGGGTGAAACTAGGCGCCATTATAGAAATTTCAAAAATTTTTGAAAGTTCAGAACGTGTCGAGGTGAAAGTCTCTGAGAACTAACTGTTTTCGTTTGAATTTCTGGTCGTGGACTCAGGGCGTCTGGCGAGGATCCCTCTGGTCTCTGGAACTGCTCGGCCGTGAGAGATTCGCACCTGCTTCGTCTTCGCAGCGGCCCGCCCAGAGCGGCTTCATTCATCCGCTCGGGCACCTCAGCCAGGTGGAGGTCAACCAGATGAGGCTGCGGTGAGGGGGATCAAGACCGGATGCGGCATCGAGAATGAGACCGGGATCTGAACTCTCAGAAGACTTTGGCGAGTCGGTCGATGAGACGGTTGGTCTGCTCGACGGTGCCGACGGACATACGCAGACAACCTTCGAGACCGGGATAGCTCGAACGGTCGCGCACGTAGATGCCGAGCGACTCGAGGCGGTCGAGGGTCTGCTGAATATCCTGAACACGCACGACCACGAAATTCGCCGGAGTGATCCAGGCATCGACGTTTGGCCGCGTCTCGAAGAAGCTTCGGAGAACTTCTTTCGAGGTTGCTACCTCGTCGAGGAAGGTATTCAGATAATCGAGGTCGTCGAGCGCTGCCATCGCGCCGATCTGCGCGAGGGTATTCACGCTCTTCGGATTGTAGAGACGGCTCAGGCCTTCGACGATGTCCGGATGCGCAGCGAGATACCCTACGCGCAGCCCGGCCAGTCCGAACGCTTTGGAGAATGTTCGCGTGACGATCAGATTCGAGAACTGGCTGACGAGATCGATGCCCGTCACCTGGGAAAACTCGAAATAGGCTTCGTCGAGCACGATGAGCGTGTCGGGGAATTCGCGACAGAGAGCGGCGACTTCCGATGGTTCGGTGACGACACCCGTCGGATTGTTGGGGCTCACCATATAGATGAGCTTGGTTTTTTCGGTGACTGCAGCGCGAACCTTTTCGAGCGATGGCTCGAACGGGTTTTCACTCACGATACGATTGATCTTGGCGCCGCGGCTGTGCGCGAAAACCACGAAGTGATTGTAGGTCGGGACCGGTACGACGACCTCGTCGCCATCGTCGAGGTAGGTCGAACAAATCAAATGCAGCCCGTCATCGCTGCCGTTGGTGGCGAGCAGATGCTCGGGGCGAAGACCCGTGTAGTCGCTGAGCGCCAGCAAGAGATTTTTGCTGCCGAGCTCGGGATACCAGTTCAACCCGGCGCCACCCGCAACATGTGCAGCGATGGCTTCCTGAACGCGGGGGCTTGGCGGGATCGTCGCTTCGTTCCAGTCGAGCTTGAAGATGGGCGTCGTGCCCGAGAGAGCCTCGATGGCACGTTGTGACGAAACGGCTTTGTACGGCGTGAGCTCCTTGACGGGCCCGGCGACCTGCACACGGCTCGGTCCCGGAACTTCGCGAAGCACGGGTCGATCAATATGCTTGACTGGCTCAACTACCCGTAGACTTACATCCCAATTAGCCATCTCACTTCCTTCAAACATTCATGTCGCGAGCGACAGAAAATTTCGGGGGCCTCGCGAACCGGTCGGGAACTTGTCACAACCGCCTCGAAATCGTCAAGACCCGTACTCGAGGCCGTAGAATCACGTGTTCACATCACGTGCTCATCTGGCCGGCCACTCTCGATGCAAGTTTGGATCCCAATCGCCAGAAGCCCTCGTTTTCGTGCTCAAGTGTCTGGAAATACCAGTCTTACCTGCATTTCACGCCGGGTCGTGCTGCCGAGCAGGGGGTGGATAAGCTTTACTCCATCTGGTGCAGGCCTACTCCAGCCCGCTCTCTGTGCGGCCCTCCGGCACTTCGCTACGAGTCGAGTGTCGCTGGTCTGAGCGCTCCGTCAAAAAATTCGCCTGAAAATATGGCAAGTCGCCCTTCCATCGATGTGGGGTTCGTGCCACGTCGACAGTCTGCTAGCATCGCGCCATAGTCAGTTCCGTGAAGAGGGAGAACGATGTTCAATCCATTCGCCAAAGAGAGGCCTCCGATGTACGAGCCACCCGTTGCGTTGACCATTGCCGGCAGCGACTCGGGCGGGGGTGCCGGTATCCAGGCTGACCTCAAGACCTTTGCTGCCTGCAAGACCTTCGGAACGTCGGTGCTGACCTTGATTACGGCTCAGAATACCCGCACTGTCAGTGCCATCGAGGTCTTGCCCGACGACCTCGTGCGCGCGCAATTCAAAGCGGTCGTCGAAGACTTCGAGGTGCGGGCGGCGAAGACGGGCGCACTGGGTACGAATCGCATGATCGGGCTCGTTGCCGAACTGGTCTCGGGGCAGAAATTTTCGAAGCTCGTCGTCGACCCCGTAATGGTCTCCAAACACGGCGATCCCCTTTTGCCCGACGACGCACAGAAGACCTTCGTCGAGAAAATGGTGCCGCTCGCGGGTCTGATTACCCCGAATCGATTTGAGGCTGAGGCCCTTTCGGGGCGTCGAGTCGAGGGGGTCGACACCATGAGAGATGCTGCCAAAGCAATCTTCGACCGGGGGGCCGACGCGGTCGTGATCAAAGGCTCGCATCTCGATGAAAATGTCGTGCGCGACATCTACTACGATGGCAGTGGCTTCATCGAATTCGGAGCTGATCGCGTCCGCTCCAAGGCGCTGCACGGCTCGGGTTGTGTCTTTTCGGCAGCAATTACGGCGATGCTCGCCAGAGGAGGGTCGTCGGAAGAGGCGCTCGAGTTTGCGAGGGAATTCATCAGCGGGGCGATCGCGTTGGCCCCAGCGCTCGGGCATGGCATCCCTCCGGTCAATCCCTTTCATGAGGTCTGGAACGCGTGAGGCTTCATCTATCCGAAATCGCCGAGATCGTCGGGTCTGACTTCCGTGGCGAAGACCGCCTGATCGCGGAAGTTTCGGTCGATTCTCGAAAACCCGTGGACGAGAGAACACTCTTCGTGGCGCTCGAGGGCCCGAATTTCGACGCTCATGCCTACGTCGAAGAGGTGCTCGACCGGGGGGCGGCAGCTCTGGTGCGCCGAGATTTCGAGGGCGATGGAGACCTGGTGCGTGTCGCCGATACCACCGAGGCCTTGCACAAGCTCGCCCGCAACTGGCGCGAGCGATTCGAAGGGCCGGTAATCGGTATCACGGGCTCGAATGGCAAGACGATCGTCAAAGAGATGCTCGGCGCGATCGCCGCGCAGGCCGTCACGACGCATCGCAGCCCGGGGTCGTATAACTCGCAGATTGGCGTGCCGCTCTCGTTGCTGGGCATCGATGCGATCCATGAGCTCGTGATCATTGAAGCAGGCATCAGCGAGGTCGGCGAGATGGATGCATTGCAGCCGATGGTCCTGCCCGATCACGGTGTTTTGACGACGATCGGAGATGCCCATAAGGCCGGTCTCGAGACGTTCGAGACGACCGCGCGTGAAAAGCTCAAACTCTTTGCCGAACTCGAGGGGATTCTGGTGGCACCGGTCGAAACGCTTGCGTACGAAGGCTGGCCCGAGTCGGCCCAGATCCGAACCTTTGGTTGGGAAAAGTCGGGCGCCGACGTCGAGATCACCTGGGCAGCCATGGACGCCGGGGGGTTTGACGTCCTGCTCGAGTGGCGCAGGGGTCATACGGTTGGTTTTCGACTCAATGTACCGGGCCGCCACAACGTCGAGAATGCCGCGGCCGCGGCGACGCTCGCCCACGAGATCGGTTTCAGTGACGCCGATATCCGCGAGGGTCTGGCGAGTTTCGAACTCGCGCCCATGCGTCTCGAAATGGCCACAACCTCGACAGGCATTACCCTGATTAACGATGCCTACAGCTCCGATCCAGTGAGCGCTCGTTCTGCGCTGGCGTCGCTCGAATTCTATGCGGGTGGGGCACGTACCGTCGCGATTCTCGGTGATATGAACGATCTGGGCGCCGCTTCTGAGCGAGCTCATCTCGAGCTCGGGCGCGACGTGGCTCGCTCAGGCGTCGACCGTCTCTTCTGCGTCGGCGGGCTGGCCCGGAAGGTCGCCGAGGCTGCGCTCGACGAGGGGTTCGTCGATTCCAAAATCACCTGCGTCGACACCATCGACGAGCTTGTCGGACCGCTCGACGATGCCCTCTATCCGGGGGATTTCGTGCTCTTCAAAGGCTCGCGAGCCGTGGGGCTAGAGCGTGTGGCACGCCGACTTCTCGAGAGTGTTGCGCCTACCCGGCTCTTCATCGACCTCGATGCGATTCGTGCGAATTACCGGGCCATTCGCGACGAGGTCGGGAGAGGGACCCAGATCATGGGTGTCGTCAAGAGTTTTGCCTATGGCAATGACGCGACGCGCGTGTCGCAAACCCTCGTACGCGAGGGCATTGATGCCCTGGCCGTGGCCTATCCTGACGAGGCGATTCCGCTCAGGACGCGCGGTCTCTCGGTGCCGATTCTGGTCACAAACGTGCTCGCACCCGAAGCCGACAAAATCGTCAAATACGACCTCGACGCGCTGGTCTATTCGCGCCCGGTCGTCGAGGCCTTGAGCGCAGAAGGCGCGCGCCGAGAGCGTATGGTGGATCTACACCTCGAGGTCGATACCGGCATGGGCCGCGTCGGCCTTCGACCCCGCGATGTCCTCGAGTTTGCAAGGTTCGTACGCCGGCTAGATTCGGTGCGAATCACCGGTTTGATGACCCATTTTTCCGTCGCCGATGACGAGGCCGAGGACGCGTACACCCGCGCACAGATCGAGGCATTCGAGGAGGTCATTGCCGAGCTCAACGACGATCGCTTTGAGCTCGAGACCATTCATGCTGCCAACACGGCTGCGCTGTGGCGATTCGAACAAGCGCGTTACGACATGGTGCGAGTCGGCATCGGTCTCTATGGCTACCATCCGGCTTCGGCTGTCGCCGATCGCGTCGGTGACCTGACCGCGCCGGCGCTCAAATTTGCGACCCAGGTCATTCATCTGAAGACCGTCGAGCCGGGTGAGTCCGTGAGTTACGGAAGAACGTGGAAGGCAGATGAAGAGCGGCTCATCGCCACGATCGCCGCTGGCTACAACGACGGCTTCTCACGCTTCAATTCGAATGGCGGTGAGGTTCTGATTCGGGGCCAGCGATGCCCGGTCGTCGGCACCGTCTGCATGGACGTCTCGATGGTCGACGTCACC
>CAYFTY010000053.1:0-11338 GCA_964346045.1 uncultured Bradymonadales bacterium
GACTTTATGTCGGTGATGAGCCTCGAGTACTTCGATATCCCAGTCGTCTGCTGCCCCTGAAGCGAGGCCGATCAGGTGGTGCAAAATATTCACGCCGACCGAGAAGTTGGCAGCGCTCAGTATCGGCGTTTCTTCAGCCGCTCTGGCCATGTCTTCGAGTTCATTTTCGGCGAGCCCGGTCGTGCCCGTCACCATGGGGATACGGCGCTCCTTGCAAATTTCGGCGGCGGCGACACACACCGCAGGTGCCGAAAAATCGATGGCGACGTCGGCCCCGCGCAGTGCTTCAATCTCGGTCGACATCTTGAACGGGGCGCTCTCATCGACCGATTCGGCGATGCCGATTTCGATGTCCAGATCTTCGAACTCGTCGATGACGCTCTGGATGGCGACACCCATGCGGCCGGTCGCGCCGATCAATCCAATTTTGATGAGTTCACTCATTCGATTCCCGCGGCTTCGAGCGCTTTCTTCACGCGTGTTTCGAGAGCTTGATCGGGTCGATAGAGTGGGGCGCGGGCGACGTCGCTGCACCATCCGAGCAGGCGAGCCGCCGTCTTCGTCGGTACCGGATTGGCGTCCGAGAAGAGCGTCCGTGCCAGCGGTACGACCTTGTGATGAATCGCGCGAGCGCGCTCGAGATCTCCGGATCTCGTAGCTGCCACCAGTTCACTCATCATCCCGGGGGCGAGGTTCGAGACGACCGAGATGCAGCCGTGTCCACCGGTGGCGACGAGATGAAAGGTGGTGAAATCATCGCCCGAAAGGACAGCAAAATCGTCGGGTACGCCTGCGAGAATCTCGGTATCGAGAATCATGTCGGCCGATGCTTCTTTGACCGCCACGATCTGTGGATGGTTCGCGAGCTTGCTCACGGTTTCGGCTCGCATCGAGATCACCGTGCGTCCTGGCACATTATAGAGGACGACGGGCAGGCCTCCTTTTTCGGCGACCTCGGTGAAGTGAGCGACGAGCCCACGTTGCCCGGGTTTGTTGTAGTAGGGAACGACGACGAGGGCGGCATCCACGCCATTGATTTCAGAGACCTTACGGGTCATTTCGACCGATTTTCGCGTGTCGTTCGAGCCAGTGCCTGCGATGATGGGCACGCGGCCGTTGGCGACGTCGACGACGGTCGAGATGACCTCGAGCTGCTCAGCCGCCGACATGGTGGCCGATTCGCCCGTCGTTCCGCACGGAACGAGACCGTCGATGCCTCCGTCGATCTGCCTTTCGACGAGCTCCGCGAGCGACTTCTTGTCGATCGAACCGTCTTCGTGAAACGGGGTGATGATCGCCGTGAAAGCTCCTTCAAACATACAAACCTCTACATCTTGCATTCATGACGCGTTGCGTCGAGCGCCTGAAAATCTGCAAGTTTGATATCGACTTGTCAATTCAGCCGGCGTCGATGACCCATTCTTCCCATGGCTCTTTCTCTTCGTCGCCGACTCGCAATTCTTCGATAAACGGGCTTTCTCGCAGCATCGTCACACGTCGATCGCGCCCTTGATGCGTAAACGGATGGCAGAGATAGAGTTCGTCGCGCGCCCTCGTCGTCGCTACGTAAAAAAGCCGTCGTTCTTCTTCGAGCCCCTCTTCTTCTTCGGTGGCGTTTGCCGAGGGAAAATGTCCATCCGAAAGCCAGAGTACAAAGACGGCATTCCATTCGAGCCCCTTGGCCTGATGGATCGATGAGAGGCAGACGTACTCGTCGGGCTGATCACCGCCCACGAGAATGTCTTGCCCTGACACACTCGACATGAGCGTGAGTTCGCCGAGGAAGCGGTCGAGATCCTCGTATTGCCCGGCATAATTTGCGAGTTGTTCGAGATCGCCTTCACGATTCTCGAAGTTTTCGAACGAGCGCTCCATATGGTCGCGATATCCGCTCCTGGAGACCGAGTCGATGAGGTCGGCCGGGGTATGCGTGAGCCTCTTCTGACGCAGATCTTCGAGCAGTTCGCGGCCTCGCCTCCATCCATGTCGTGCCCGGGTAGGGAGGTTTTCGAGGAGCTCTTCGCTCGCGGCCGCGCGCAGGGGATCTTCGCTCGAGCTCACTTGATTCCAGAGGTCCTGCGCACGTTTGGTGCCGATACCTTGATAGTGTTGAGCGAGGCGTAGAAAACTCAGCTCGTCTTTGGGGTTGTACATAAAACGCAGATAGCTGAGCACGTCTTTGATGTGGGCCTGTTCAAAAAAGCGCACACCCGAGCGCACCACGAATGGAATGCCCCGACGGGTCATCTCGACCTGAAGCTCCATCGAGTGGTGATGAGCACGGTAGAGGACTGCGATTTCGTTGAGCGGAATCCCCTCATCGGCAATTTCGAGCAGTCGCTGACAGACGAAGGCCGCCTGCTGGTAGACATTCTTGATCTGTACCAGCGCCGGCTGCATGCCCTCGGGGCGCTCCGATCGCAGCGTCTTCTCGAACTGCCCCTCGTTCTGCGCTATGGACTGGTTGGCGAGGTCGAGGATCTGTGGGGTAGAGCGGTAGTTGATCTCGAGTCGGAACTCCTGGCATCCAGGATATCGCTGCGGAAATTCGAGGATGTTTTTGTATTCGGCGCCGCGAAAACGATAGATCGACTGGCAATCATCGCCGACGACCATGATGTTGCCATGTCGGGTCGCCATCAAATCGACCAATTCGCCCTGGATGTGGTTGGTGTCTTGATACTCGTCGACGAGCACGTGTTCAAAACGGCCCGTGAGGTCTTCTCGGACGTCGTCGCATTCGACGAGCAGGCGCTTCCAGTTGAGCAAGAGGTCGTCGAAATCCATGAGCCCCATCTCCAGTTTTCGCGATTGATAGAGCTGGAAGACTTCGCGGATGGGCTCCGAGAGTTCGACGAAATACGGATATTTGTCGTGCAGGACCTCTTCGACCCTGCGTTGTGTGTTCAGACAATACGAGTAGATGCGCGAGAGGACGTTCCCCCGCGGAAAGCGTCGTTCGAGGTGATCGTCGCCGCGCTCGGCGAGGCAGGCCTTCATGAGTGTACCCGCATCTTCGCCGTCGAGAATCGTGTATTCGCCCGGGTATCCGAGTCGATTCGCGTGTTGGCGAAGGATGCGATTTCCGATGCTATGAAAGGTGCCGCTCCACAATCTGCGCACGTCGATATTCACGAGTCCGGCGACGCGTTCGGTCATCGAGCGAGCCGCCTTGTTGGTAAATGTCAGCAGCAGGATACGTTCGGGGTGGATTCCAAGGTCGAGCAAGTGGGCGACGCGATAGGTAAGCGTATGGGTCTTACCCGATCCAGCGCCGGCAATGACGAGTGAAGAGCCGGGTCTCGCTTTGACGACTTTTCGCTGTTGGGGATTGAGTTCAGACTCGTAGTCGATGCCAGCCGAACTCTTATCTGGCCCCGTATCGAGTTTGTATTTCTTCACGGATCTCCCGAGCGTCAAAAAATGATCCGCAGATTTCATGCGGGTTTGCGCCATCTCGTCAAAGTTTTTTTTACTTTTTTCGCAACGAAACGCACGTGCGGCCGAAAACCTTATTGAGCGCAGAGAGACAACGCAACCCCGACTCAATGAGGAGAACGACATGACCGACGGAATCAATACAAAGACGGTACTCTATCCAGATACGGCGAACTACGACCGAGAAGCTGACGCGAGCGAAGATGCATACGTCAACATTCGTAACGACGGATCCATGGATACCAACTTCGTTTGGGGAAAGCTCGGCCAGAATCGGATAAACGCATTCGTCAAGATGATGGAACCGATGGCTCAGAAACAGGAAGAGCTCAAGGCACTCGTGTTTGAGGCGAAGGCTAATGGTGATGATGCGCTCGTGGCCGAGCTCGAAGGGATGCTTGATCAGATTCAAGATAAATTTCAGGAGGTTAAAGATTTCGTGCAGGCCAACAACGGCATGTTTAAGGTCGATCCGTTCCGGCTCGATCCGAGCATCTTTGAAGATGGCATGTTTTCGGGCGAAATCGACGAAATGATGGCGGATTTCGAATTGCAGTTGCGCCAATTCGATCTGAGCTCGATGTCCGAACGCATCGCCAGCGCTGCCGATGAACTCGGCATGTCTGCCGAAGAGTTCTCTACGCAGGTTGCGGCCGATCCACAGGTACAGAGCGTCAGTGTGGCCGGGTCGACCGGTGAGTCGGGGGAAGTTTCAGATGCCGATCAGTACGCAACGGATCTGATGAGTGACCCAGACCAACTCGTGCGAGAGTTCGAATCCGATCCCGAAGCATTCTTTGCGAAGGTCGGAGACATGAGTTCTGAAGTTCGCCAGGGTTTGATGATGAAGCTTCAAGGTGAAATCCAGGAGGACAACCAACTCTTCGGTATGCTGACGAATTTCATGAAGGCCATGCATGACACCGAAAAGGCCATCATCGCGAATTTGCGGGTGTGACCGGAAGGATTGAAAGGAGGATGAGATGACGAAGATCAATGAGAGCGGCCCATCGCATGGAGCCAGCATCGAAGAGGCGGCCAGACGCGCTGCTAGCCACGATCCAGCAGAGTACGACTATCCGAGTCAGTTGGAGGGAAACGCGTCGGTTCGGCATGAAATCGGCAACGAGATGGCTCCGCTGAAAGATCACATGAACAAGCTGAAATCTGCGTGGGAAGACGCAAAGGCCACCGGGAACGAGGCGCTCGCGAAGCAGCTTGCAACTGAGATTCGTGATGTGAATCAGGCCCTGAATCAAGTGGGGCGAGAGGTTGCATCGGCTGGCAATCTGAGCCCGAATGATTTCGTGAGCCAGGTGACTTCGCCTCTGAAAGACATCGATCTTTCGGTCGGCCGCGATCTCATGGCAAAAGTGGGCAAAGATTCGCAAGGTGCTGCCGAAAGCTTGAACGCCGTAACCGGCGCCGATACAGCTGCGGCTGCGCAGAGCACTCAAGAAGCGGAGTCCTGGGCCGCCGGATTGCTCGAGAACCCGGATCAGCTCGTGCGAGAGTTTGAGTCAAATCCCGAGGCTTTCTTTGCAAAGGTTGGAGACCTCAGTAGTGAAATGCGGCAGGGCTTGATGATGAAGCTGCAGGGAGAAATTCAAGAGGATAACCAGCTCTTTGGAATGCTGACGAACTTCATGAAGGCGATGCACGATACCGAGAAAGCGATCATTGCAAATCTGAGGGTCTAACGTGCGTGACAACCCGATCGAAGAGATGCAGTTAATGGCCTTTCGCGCGTTCCAGACCTGGAGGTTTCCGCGGGCCCGGAGGCTGGCTGAGCGGGTCATTGAGCTCGACGAAACACGCTCGTATCCGCACTATCTTCTGGGTGAAATCGACCGTCGGCAGCACCTCTGGCAATCCGCGCTCCAACACTTCATCAAAGCCGTCGAGCTCGGCCGCGATGACGCGAGAACGCACTATCGTACGGGAGAAGCTGCCTATCATATCGGTCTTCCGGATGAAGCTCGCGATGCATTTCTCGCATCCAAAGCATGTGCGGAGGCAGCCGGGGACGAGGCCTCTGCGTCGCGAGCGCGAGAATTCCTCAGGTTTCTGGCGAGGTGAGTTGGTGCTGATTCGCCCGACCTCGCCGCCGTCTGGTTGACTCGAGTCGCCCATTTCACTACATCTAAAAGCGCCCCGAACGTCCTTCGATGGAATGATCATGAGCCTTCGCCAACTCCAATGTCTGACTCAATTTCTGCTCCTCTCGCTCCTGGTCGCCGCGCCACTTTTTGCCGGTTGTTCTGGCTGCGACGACGAGCAGGTAGGCGCGGCAAGCTCAGGGCAAATTCTCGTAACGCCGGATCCAATTGCTTTTTCACGGGTCCCCATCGGCCAATCCGAGACGGTCGATGCATTTATCATCAATCAGGCGAATGACGAGCTGACTGTGTTTTCGACTCGACTGCGCCCCGCGGGTGATGGTGGCTCGATCGAAGGCCTCGAGGTTCAGGGGCTTCCCATCGGTGAATTTACAGTCGGGGCCGACGCGGAATTCGAGTTTTCGGTGACCTACACGCCCAGCGAGGATGTTCCGCCGGCAAGCGCCGAACTCGTCTTCATCAGCTCGGATGACCGATTCACCAGAGAAGACCCGCTCGTCGTCTCGATTGATGCACTGAGTAACGAACCCCGAATCGACGTGCAGCCTCGCATCGTTCGATTCGCCCGCAGTGCACCCGGTAGCCGCGAAACGCAGCAAGTCGTGGTTCGCAACGTAGGAAACGCACCGCTGACCCTTTTTGACGAGCCCAATTATGTCGGTGGCGAGGACTTTCGTGTCACGTTGCCTCAACGAGAGTATCCGCTGCGGCTCGAGATTTACGACCCGGACCTCGCCGAGGCCAATTCGAGGGATTTCGAACTCGTTGCGGACGTGGAATACGCGCCCATCGGCAACAATGCCGATACGGGAGAGCTGCAAATTCGCTCGAACGACCCGAATGGCGCCGAGGTTCCCAACGATGAGGGCTCATTGACGGTCGTCGACATTGCGGCGAGCGCAGATTCGCCCTGTATCCAGGTAGACAGCACGACGAGGAACCTCGGACAGGTTCCAATCGGAGGCTCCACCATCGACCTGGTTCGGGTTCGCAACTGCGGCACTCAGACCCTCGAGATTTCGGATGTGCGCCTGACCGAAAACTCTGACAGCAACGAATTCGAACTCGATCTGGGCGGATGGGATGGCAACTCCGACGGCGAACTCGATAGCGTGGTTCGCATTCCGTCTGGCGGCGAAGACAGCTTCCTCGTCCGCTACATCCCCGTCGAAGAGGCGACTGACCGCGGTGAGATCGTCATTTCGAATAACGACCCGCTCCAGAGCGAGCTCGCGATCGATCTGGTGGCTCGAGGCTCGGATGGGGTTTGCCCGGTGGCTCAGGCTGGAGCGTTGATCAAAGGCGTTACGTCGAATCTACGCCCGAGTTTCTCGGCCGCCCCCCTGCAGTACATCGTACTCGATGGTTCCGATAGCTTTGATGAAGATGGTCGCATCGTCGACTACAACTGGCGTTTCACGCAGACCCCCGACGGGGTTACCCCGCAGATCGGCCCCGTCGACGAAGACCCGGGAGATCAGGACCCGTCGAAGCGTCAATTCCGGCTGCTCACAGCGGGGCTCTACGAAATCGAGCTCACGGTCGAAGATAATGATGGTTTCCAGTCATGCGGGGATCCTGCCGTCGTGTCGATCCGCGCGGTTCCCAACGAAAAGATCCTGGTCGAATTGACGTGGACGAATCCCGAAGACCCCGATGAACTCGATGGCAACGGAAGCGACGTCGACCTGCACATGGTCAAAATGGGGCCGGGTGAGTGGTTCGAGTCGCCCTATGACATCTTCTTCCGAAATCCCAATAACGGTGAGGGAAGCGATAGTAATGGGATCTGGGGTCCGGAGAGTCCGAGCCTGGATATCGACGACCGGGACGGAGCGGGGCCCGAAAATATCCAGCTCGACGATCCTGCCAATTGCGAATGGTATGCAGTGGGTGTCGACTACTTCAGTCAGCGTTTCGGAACCGCGTACGCAACGATCCGGATTTACATCGATGGCAATCCGAATCCGGTCTTCGAAGAGATCAACAAGCCCCTGACCCGGGGCGGTCAATTCTGGGATGTCGCGCGGATCCACTGGCCAAGCGGGCAGATCTACGGCTACGGAAATATCTTCGAGCCCAAACCGCAGAGTCAGGCTCCCGACGTGACGCCCGGCATGCAGACCAGCGGTCTCTGCACGAATCAGGGCCTCTACCCTGTGAATTGATTGAGTTGGAAGAGCGCGTGCCGAAGAAGGCAGTCTCAGGCGACTGCCTTTTTTGCTTCGCCAAACGCGAGGTTCCGATTATCATGAGGAACACGAGCCCGATTCTTTTCCTAAGCGCGCGACTCGGCGATGCCAGAGCAGGGCATGCCCAAAGAGGGCATTCGATGTGACGATTGTGGGGAACTGAGTCACGATCCGGATTGGTGTGACCACTGCGGGGCAGCTCTGAAAGGCGCCGGCAAAGATTCCGACGACGATTGGCTCAGCACGGGCGAGACGCTCAAAGTCGACGTCGATGGCGTCGAGAAGGCTCTGCACATCGAGGAAGCCATCGAAGATTTTGCCACGCGTAAAGTCTTCACCGCGTCGCTGGAAGGCGAATCCGCAGATCTCTATTTCGTCGAACAATTCGAAGACGACGGACGAACACAGGGCGCCATACCCGAAGGTGTCGCTCACCTTTTTCGACGACCGTTCCACAGCGAGAAACGGGGAGAGTCTTTCGTCGAGGTGTATACGGACGTCGGTGGTATGACCATCGAGGATCTTGTCGAAATCGCAAATGGCCAGCTCGCGTACGCGCAGATTAAAGATGTCTTCGAGTCCGTCGCCAATTCGGTCTCGGAATGTCACGGCAAAGACTTTCTCGTGCTCGCGATCGCCCCCTGGACGGTGCGCGTTGACGGTATTTCGCCGCAGTTTAAGGCGGCCGATACGACGCCCGAAGGCTCGGTCGACGTAGATATCGCTCCGGTGTCGGACAATGTCGAGGCAGAAACGGGGGAACTCGATCGTGAATCTGCGATCGAGGACGAAGCTTCCGAAGGCCTTGAAAATGAAACCGAGGCGGTGGATGTCTACGATGATGAAGTCGATCTCCCTGAAGACGCCGAAGCGTCGACTGATATCGACGAAAGTGACGATGACGAGGCATCACACGTGGACGGCGAGGAACTGGAGGCCATTGCCGACCAGCTCGAAGACGCCGAAGACGAAGCGTTCTCGGCATGGGACGTTTTCGATGAGGGGGACGACACGGGTATAGACGTTCTGGGTGATACCGGGATCCTGCCGATGTCTCACTTCGTTGCAGAGGCGCAGGATCTGACAAGCGTGTTCGAAGGATTGGACCGCGTTTACCCACTCGGCGAGAATCCTGAGGAAGTTCCTGTGATCATGGGTTTCTCGCCGCCCGAATTGCTCGGTCGCGTTCGGGCCGACATCAGTGAGGCTTGCGACGTATTCGGGCTCGGCATGCTGCTCTACTATTTGATCGCAGGCCGGATGCCCCCGGCCTCGGTGTACACGCGCTACGCACCTGCATTGCCTGTACGTAACTTCCGCCCGGGGTTTCCACCGGGCCTGCAGCCTGTGATTTCGCGTGCGACGCGGCCGAACCCCGACGAGCGGTATCCATCGGTGCAGGCGATGGTCGACGCGTTTTTCAAAGCATGCTCGTGTATGGAGAAGCGTGCGAGCCATGTGGGCAAGGAGCCAGCAGAAACCCCGCGTTTCAGGCTGGCTGTGGATACTCACGTCGGGATCGCAAAAGGCCGCCGAAACCCCACGAATCAGGATAGTGTCTTTGGTCACTCTTCCGACGATGGACGATTCGCACTGGTTGTGATTGCCGATGGCGTCTCGACGGCGTCCTACGGGACGGGTGACCTTGCGAGCCACTCGCTCACAGAACGTGCTTCAGAAGCGTGGGAGGAGCTGCTTCCAGCGTATTTGATGGACGAGACGATCGATGAGATTACCGCGATTTCGAATATTCTCAACGACGCTAATCAGGACATCGTCGACTATGTGAACGCGCATCACTCTCCGTTTGTAGGCAACCCTCATGAGGTCATGGGAACTACGGCGCTGGTCGCGATTCTTCGCGACGGTGTCGTCACGCTGGCAGCGCTGGGAGACAGTCGCTGCTACATTCAGAACTCTCAGGGGCTCGAGCAGGTCACCGCCGACCATAACCTCTGGTCTTTGAGCGTGCTGGACGGTGTGTCCGCGGACAGCGCGCTCGCTATGCCACATGGAGACGCGTTGGCTCGTTGTCTTGGGACCTTCGCCATTCGCGAGGGACGGTTGGATTCGGTTCCTCCCGAACCTGATTTCTTTAAATTTAGTCTGACTCGTGGCGACACACTTCTGCTCACTACCGATGGACTCGTCGATTTTGCAGGGCCAAACCCTCAGGCAGCCGAGGAGAACATCCAGGCCGTGCTCGTTGCCGAGCCCGACCCGGCACTCGCATGCCTCGAGTTGATATTGCTCGGAAACCGCGGCGGCGGTGGCGACAATATCGGCGTTGGTATCGCTCAGTTTTTCTAGCGAATCGGTGACGCTATGAGCGGACCGAGCGGACCGAGCCAGGGCGACGGGAGCTCCCCGCGTCACCGAATTCTGGGTTTCTGCACATTCTGGCATCGACGATAACTACGTCGGTCTCTGCTCGATGATGCCTCCGGCATCGACTGCGTGCGTTCGTCGACGATGGTCACCGAAGCCACAATACGCATTCTGGTACCGCGTCTGTTCTTGCCTCCGCAGCGATCTGGGGCGTCAGACCTTTCGAAGGAGACTGCCGACCCCCGATACCGAGGATGTGGTCTTCATCGCGCATCGATATGAAAAACACGGCGCCAGGTCTGCGCGTCAGGATTCGTGCATCTCTTGTGCGAACGCGACTGTCTCGGGAGAGACGAAATCGGTGTTCACGCGCCGCTTGGCGCCAGCGAAATCAGGATGGTGGTTTTCGATCCAGCGCACAGTGTCGCGAAGAGTCTTCACCGGGTCGCGCGGCTCAAAGCCCAGCGCGCGTTCGGCTTTCGACCAATCGATGTACCAGTAGTGGGTGGCCATCTCGACGGTGGTCGGATCCAACTCCGAAGACTTTCCGATGAGCTTCAAGGCCGATGAGAGCAGGCGCGCACTTGCCACCGCTGCCTCATCAGGCATCGGAATCCATGGAGCCTTGATGCCGGTGAGATCTTCGAGCATTTCGAAGAACTCGGCGAGGGTGCAGTTGGTCGAACCGAGAAGATAGGTTTCTCCGATTTCACCACGTTTCATCGCTGCGACGAACGCAGACGCCGCGTCGCGAACATCGACAAAGCTCAGGCCGCCCGACATCAACGTCGGTACCTTGCGCTTGAGGAAGAGCACGACATCTCCCGTCGAGCTCTCGCGGCGATCTCCAGGGCCCAGCAAGAGGGTGGGACGCATGATCACGATCGGCAGGTCGTGTTCTCTGACATAGCGCAGGCAGACTCGTTCGGCGTAAATCTTCGAGAGATAATAGGGCCAGCGCTTCACGACCGTTTCGACGATGGGTGATTCGTCGTTGGCCACGAACTCGGGGTCTGTGCTGACGCCGACCGTTCCACTCGTAGACGCCACGACAATCTTCTCGAGCTCTTCGGCGCCACGGGCTATATCGAGCAGTCTTCGCGTTCCCTCGACATGCAGATCGTACATGAGATGCGCTTTGCTTTTGTCACGCTCGACGCGCCCTGCGAGGTGGTAGATGCGCGTGACGCCATCGACAGCCCGCCGAACGTCGTCGGTGGCGACGATGGCGACGCTGCGCGCCCTCGGCGGCCGCCCGCG
>CAYFTY010000054.1:0-11287 GCA_964346045.1 uncultured Bradymonadales bacterium
CCAGAAACTCGAGTATCCGGGAGGCGATGTTCCGCGCACGGAAGGTGTCTGCGAATTCGTACTGAACGTCGTCACCGGCGTTATGTGCCGACCTGGTACCGACTTGCTGGTGCGGGCGGTGCGAAACGCCGGCATCGACTTGCAGCAAGAGCTGCACGAAGACATCAAACTTCGACCGCGAGCGTTCCCGATGGTCCACGAACCGGACACGAATATCGACCATCGCCGGGTGAAGACCCTTCTGCCCTATTTCGTCGAGCACTGGGAGAATCTGCCCGAAGACATCGACGAACAGACACGGCCGTGGCTTCCGGGAGACATCGTTTTCATGAACACCATACGCGACAAACGCCCCGACTACGTCGGCGTGGTCTCGGACAGGGTCGCCGAGTCGGGATATCCGTTGATCATCAACAATTGGACGGACGGCCACAAAACCTCAGAGATGAGCTTGTTGGGCTTCGTTGAAGTCACGCACCGCTTTCGGGTGCGCGGCAATCCACGTCTGCCTCGCGAGCACATGGGATTGGACGGCTTGTTGAAACGTTCGGGACTCGAGGTGTCCGACGATCGCAGACAAGTTGTTGTGGTTGCTGGTTCACACGCACATCACGCTACCCTGCGACGATTTGTGACCGGCGGCGACAATGTGCATCTTCGATTCAGCGAGGTTGGAAGACCTAGCGTAGCGATGGTTGGCGCGCGCGGGCTCGGAAAGGAACGCGAGGGTGACAAGAAGGCGCCCACGGGTGTCTTCGAGTTCGGCACGGCGTTTGGGACCCAAAGGAGAAGTCCGGGCAACTGGCCCTGGCGTCAGACAATGCGAGACAGCCGCTGGGTCACCGACCCCAATTCGCATCTCTACAACACCTGGGTCCGGGGCCGCGACCTGATGACGCTGGCGCGGGGCGGAGCAGGCCACGGCTATGATGGCGACTTCGCATCCGCGGAAAAGCTCTCGATGTACAAGCTGGGCATAGTAGTCGAGTACAACACCAACCCGGTCGTGCCCGGTCGCGGGAGTGCAATTTTTCTACACACGCACGGCGAAGCGCCGGCCCCGACGCTGGGGTGCACCACGGTCGAAAGAACGGATCTGGTGCGGGTCATCGAGTGGCTCGATCCCGATGCGAACCCGGTGCTCGTCCAGACGCCGGGTTACATTTTCTGAATCCGCTCACGTCGGGGCATTGAAACGCGTCGTCGGATACCATTGGCGTGAAAGATCTGCGTAATTGGAACCAGCGGTTTCATTGGAAGCCACGTCGCGGCCGAGCTTTTGCGGCAAGGCTATTCCGTACGAGGCACGTCGCGTGACCCGGAGTCGAAGCGCGACTGGATCGAGGCCGGCATCGGCAAATTCTCGCAGGACGGCACCGAGCTGACTCTTCATGCCGCAAACCTCAGGGACCGCGAGGAATTACGCCTTCGCGCCTGACGGCACGGATGCCGACATGGACCTCGGCGCTCCTGCCGACGTGGACCTCGGCGCTCCTGCCGACGTGGACCTCGGCGCTCCTGCCGGCGTGGACCTCGGCGCTCTTGCCGACGTGGACCTCGGCGCTCCCCTCGACCGATTCATCGACTGGTTCAACATCGGCTTCTACGGCGAGACGGCGCGACTGGATCCGCAGGAGGGCTACGTCGCGCCTCCGCTGGATGGCATCTGGGCGACCGCGCCGTTTTTGCACAACGGCTCGGTACCAACGCTCGAAGCCCTGCTCGACAGCTCGAAGCGACCCACCTACTGGCGCGTGCAACTGGGGCTCGACCAGGAATCGATGGGTCTGCCGCACGAAGACGCGACCGCCGACGAGTCGCGGTCGTTCTTCGTGTACGATACCACCGAGCCCGGCTACGGAAACGAAGGCCACACCTACGGCGATGTACTGAGCGACGCCCAGCGACGCGACCTTTTGGAGTATTTGAAGACTCGGCACCGAACAAGAAACCCTGGAAAACGCATTTCGCGAGCACCTGGACCACGAAGAGAAACTCGGCCGTTACGAGGGTCCGCTCTTGATTCTGCACACGATTCAGGACCACCTGGTCGGGGTCGAACACGCACATGAGAACGCTCGATGGGCCGCAGGCGACGTTACGAAGAAGCTCTTCGAGAAGGGAGACCACAACTCCATCTTCGCCTACAACCGAGACGAGTACGAAGCCGCGCTCGCCCAATGGTTGTAGCGTCCATCGCGATGAGATCCTTCAGGTGATCGTCGAGGCCGTTCCGTAATTTGTTCCGGATTACTCGCGTAGTCGCCTTTCTCTTTTACGAGCTTCTCGAAGGCACAATCGAATCTTGAAACCCTCGCTCTTCGCGCGCGAACTTTTTTCGCGAGTATGGCAGCCTGATCGCTTCGATTCTTTCAGGTTTCTTCAGTTGAATTCGATTCGTTCAAGGGTGAACCTCGGGCCAAGCTTCACAGGAGAAAACATGAATCGCATCTGGACACTCTTTCTTTGCGCAATGGTCGCAACCGCATGCGACAGCAAGTCTGAATCCACCGACTCCGTTACCGAGACGGTTGCGACGGCCGAGGAACCTGCACCCGAACCGATCAAGCTCGGCAGCGATGCGTTCGAAGGCGTCACGCCGCTCGACCATCTGCCCGCGGGTGCAGACCTCGCGGTGGTGACGGCGAACTCCGGCGAGCTCGCCAAGTTGATCGCGCTCGAGCCGACTGCAGAAGGCGAAGGTCTCGGCGCCTGCATCCCCGCGCTGAGCGACCTGCATCCCGATTCACTGACGAAGCTCGGGTTCGATCCGAACGAACCTGTCGGGCTCGTTCGGTACGCCGGATACGGGTCCGGCGGCTCCGATTTGAAGGAGACCGGCCGCTGGGCCTTCATCGCGAAGATCGGGGACCGCGACACGCTCATCGAGGCGCTCGGTGAGCCGCAGGCTCTCACATTCCCTGAGCCGAAAGATGCGGCTGAGGTGCCGATCCCCGAGGGAATCCTGAGGCAGGTATCGAGCAGTTCCCGCAAGTCGCCGCCCGAGGTCTGGGAGACCGACGGTTGGGCGGTCGTGGCGCCGAAGCGTTTTCGGTTCGCCGCGTCGCGAGACACCTCACTCGCCGCCGCCGACGCGTTCGCCGAGCGACGCAATACGCTGCAGTACGGCGAGCTGGCGACCATCTGGATGAAGCTCCCGCAGTCCGAGGCGGTCGCGCTAGGCCTGGCGATGGAAGACGGCAAGATCGGCCTTCGGGCCGTCTCGACCACGAAGGAAGCCGCGGCGCAGACGATCGACGAGATGCCGGCTCACATCGGCTCGACCATGCTGGCTGTCGGACGCGTGTCGGCCATTCTAGGCGCGTTGGGCTCGTCGACGGAGGTCCGAGTACTCGAGAAAGAGATCGAGTGGGCCCGCACGGCGCCGCGACTTCGACAGATCGAAACGGCCACGGCCGCCGTGAAGGAGCGCGCGTCCGAGCCTGTCGAGTCCGACGACGCACACTCCGAGCTTCTGCCGACCGACCATCTGGCACGACTCCACGACGCATGGGTCGACGCCGCGATGACCGATGAGGAGTCGAAGGCGATCGCAAAGATGGAAGAGAAGTTGGAAAAGGTGGAAGAGAAGTTGGAAGCGGCCCAGAAGGAAGCCGCAGCGAACATCTTTGGCGAGCTCGGTAGCATGAAGGACCAAAAGAACATCTTTGGCGACATTAAGGGGATCGATCTAGGTGGCAACGGCTTGATCGGAAGCGACGATGGCCTCGGAGGCGGTGGAGGAACCGCAGCGAACATCTTTGGCGAGCTTGCGCTGAGAAAGGTGAACGTGTCGTCGGCCGATTCGGCGATAAAGCCGTACGTGTCCCGCAAAGTCATTCGCGTCAAGCGCTGCTTCGGTTCCGCGGCGCCTAAGCCTCCGTTCGACGTGACGGCGAGGATGAGCACCGACTCCGACGGGAAGGTGTCGGTGAGCTCGGTGACCGGCGGCGATCCGGACGTGCAGTCATGCGTCGAACGGGCGCTCGGTGGGATGGCGTCCGAAAAGGACGTGTCGGGCAGCGTGACCTTTTCGTTCGTCAAAGAATGAGACGTATTTTCGCGATAGTCGTAGCTGTCGTTGGTCTCACGGCGACCTGCGTGGCCGTCGCCGAGCCGCCCGACAAACCTGCGGCTGACCCTGCGGTGGTGGCGCTGCTCGAATCCGACGATCCCCTGGTTCTTCGCGGCGCGCTCGTCGCACTCGCTGAGAGCGACCCGGCCACCATCCCGGCCGAGAGCTCTTCGCGGCTGGCCGAGGGTGCCCTCGACGGCACTGATACGAAGACACGCGAACTGGCACGGCAGGTTCTGGGGCGGATGGGCGAACGAGTCACCGGGCGGTCCAGACTGTGGCCGCGGCTCGCCGGCTTTCTCGACGTGCGGCGCAAGGCGCCTCCCGGCCGGGTTCGTGGCTGGGCCGCATGGACACTGGGCAAGACCGGGGCGCCGGTCGACGAGTATGGCATCGTGCTGCTCGGCGCAATGAGTCCCTACGACGACTTTTCGCGGGTCGCGGCGCTTGAAGCATTTCTGTCGCTCGGCGGCGACGTTCCCCGATTCTTGCGCAAGGCGTTGGTCGCATCGGAGCGCGGCGGTATTCGCGCCAACCTCATCCGTCTGCTCGGACAGGTTCCGGTCGACCAGGGCGGACTTTCGGGAGCTGAAGCCCGACGTCTGCTGCAGGACGCCCATCGATCGGAACGCTCCGCCCTCATCGCAATCGCCATCGATCGCATGCGAGGAACGCCCGAGGAGCGCGCATGGCTCGAAGAGCGGCTGAGCGGCGAGACCGGCTACTTCGAACTGCGACAGATCGTTGGCCAACTCGAGGAACTCGGCCCCCAGGGCGCGTACGCCGCGCCGGCGGTCTGTCGGCTCATCGGTACAAAAAGTGCCCCGGACTTCGAGATCTTCGCGTACTTCGCCGCCGTCGGACCGGCCCCCGAAGCGATGTGCGCCATACCGCTCATGGAGAAGTCAGAACACACAATCGCAGCCGGGGAAGCGTTCCTGCCATGGGGGGCGCGGGTCTGGCGATGTTGGTGAAGTGGCTGCACGGCGACGACGAACGCAGGTTGAGCGCGCTCACCGTACTGCAGAAGGCCGAGTCACCGCCCTGGCCCGCGTGAAATATGGTGTTGGATATCTCGCCGAGGAGCCATCATTGTTTCGCTTCGCTCCGAAGCCGAAGACTGCTTCGATCCGAGGAGGCCATCGAGCCGGGTAAGGCCCCCGTTTTCTTTTCGGCGCCAGGGAAGGACGCTGCGCTTTCGAGACCTCTTCTTCGCAGCAGAATCAACCCGAAGAGCACCAGTAGAATTGCGCCCGCAGGTGGGACCTGGTCGCCGGCGATGGTGCATCCGCCTGAAGACGGTTCATCGGTCTCCGCATTCGGGGTCATATCGGTCGGCGTGTCTTCGTCGGGTGCAGGCGGGAGGCCCTCTCCGACGTGATAGGTCGGGGAGGTCTTGCGCGAGGCGTTGGGAGCAAGTGCTACTGCGGTGAAAACCTGTTCGGACGCACGAGAAAACGTGCCCACCTGGAAACGCGACTCGCCGAGCACCGACTCTACCTTCTCACTCATCTGGTAGCCGGGGCGCAGTCGAAAAAGATACGGCGTAGCGGTTTCCGGATAGGCTGTCCCGAAGATGTCCAGACCCAGCATGAGTACGTGATCCGCCGCGACGGGCGTGATGAAGGCCTGTCTGGTCTGCACGGTCTGGCCCGGATTCACAGAACGGTTGGCCGAAAAATAGAGGGTGGTCCAGAGGCCTCCCTGCAAGAACGAGGGGTAGAGAGGATCGCCGTGCAGTCCGGCTTCAGCGGAACAAAAATCATCTACGTGCAAGACCTCGGGTCGTCCGTCAGGCGAGACTAGATACACGAGCCTATCGTCGAAGATGCCGAGTCCGGTGACGTCTCCAACTGCTCCGAGCTCGCCCGACGGCCCGGTGCAGCGAGCGTCGAATTGCTTGCTGATCGTGATCCAGCGGTCGCCCGGCATCGAGTAAAATGTGTGGATCGGCCCGCGTGAGGCAGTTTCGATGCGCTCCCCTTCGACCTCGATCACGCCGTCTTCACCCGTGACGGCGAGCCGGCCGTCCATAGACCACCCGCAGGCGCGGACCCCTTCGTTCGGCTCGAGGCTCAACTCTTCGAATTCACCGTTTTCGTCGAGATCCAGCCGAAAGAGTCGTTCCCCTTTGACGAAACATACGGCGCGTCGATCGCGTCGGATCGCGATCGAAAAAATAGTCGAATTGGGTTCGAAATCGACTGAATTGACCAGTCCCAATTTCACCATCTGCGACTCATTCAGCCACGGCGAAATGACTCCCTCTGGCGAATAACGCCAAAGCGCCTTGAATCCGAGAATCGCGTCGTCGGGCCCGAGTCCCGCCGACGAGTAAACAACCAGCTGCTTGGTCACCGTCTCTTCGACCTGTCCGAGCACTCGCGCGATGCGTCCGGGTTCTGCGTCACAGGCGATCACGCCATCGAGACTGACGCAAGACGCATCTGGGTCGCCGTTGATCGAAATCCCGACCCACTTCTCGAACGACTCTTCGGCGAGCTGTCCGAGGTCCCAATCTGCCCCCATTCGGAGTTGGGGCAGTTCCCAGGTTCCGGTGGGTCGGAAGAACCGATCCAGAGCGATGTAGACCGCCGGATCGCCGACCTTTCTGGACACCTGCGCCAGATAGCCATCGTTCACCGGTGTAAGTTCCTGCAACCCCCTGGTCTCTCCGGATACACCGGCAGCGCGCAACATGTTGTTCAACTCGAATAACTTCGTGAGCTCGCCATTCTCGAGTCCAAACACCCATTCTTCGAAAAAATTGGACCCATTTTCAGATCTCGCGACGACCACTGCGACTGAAAAGAAGTCCTGGTTTCGTGGTGGATCCGCGCCGATGAAGCTCACCGACGTCGCCTGAAGCGGTTCGAGCAAGCCTGCAAAATTGACCGGGGTCACCTCCCATGTGTCGGGATCGTAGAATACCAAAGAGGTAGGGTCTGTGGCGACCGGTCGGTTGATGACGGCGCCGGTCACGCTGACGCCGAGGTACTGATTGATCTCGATATCCGAATGAACGATTTCACCGGTGCGCCAGTCGACGACGTAATCGCTGCCGAGCGCATAGTCTTCGCTGAAGAAGATTCCGGTGTCGAGGTCGACCGCAGATTCGAGCTCTCCCGACTGGTCGTAACAGTTGCCCAACCAGCCGATCCTCGCGGCACCTTTTGTAAACGAGCAAAGGTATGGAAAGGCAGGATCGAAGGGATGTGCAAACGCACTGAATGGGCCAACTTGTACTCGTTCGTCTTTGGGCACGAGGCGCACGGGCGAGATCGGTTCGAACTCGACCAAGAGATTGGTCGTACCGATCGACGCGATCTTGCTTTCTGTGCGCGGGTCCGGGGTGGCGGGATCGGTTCCCAGGCTCACCTCGGTACCATCAAAAATACCATCGCCATCGGTGTCGGGATTTGCGTCGCTCGAGCCCAGCCGCATTTCGTCCTGGACGCTGGCCCCGTCGCGGTCGAAGTCGGCATACTCGGGCACCTTCTTGAAGTACGAAGTTTCCAGGGCTACCGAGCCTTCGCTGTCGAGGTACGGGAACTGGCGAAAGAACTCCAGGAAGAGCGACGGGTCTCGGCCAAATGTGGAACCCCGGAGCACGTCTGCCGGAGCATCGATGAGTGGGATTGCAGACTCGCCGACCCACACGGCGCCCCAGGCCGGAAAACTTCGCATTCTGCCCGATAGATACGAGTTTTCATCCGGTGCAAAGATGACCTCAAGCTCCTTGTCGAGCGTCATCCGGACCACCCAGTGATAAGCGACCGATACGTCGATTCCTTCGAATCGGTAGTCGGTCGTGACGACCCCAAGCCACGAGTTCTGCGAGAGTGCGAGTAGCTGAACTGCAGCGCGAGCGACGCTCTCGAGGGTGCGGGCGTTGTTGCGACCGAATGGAAGTCGCCCGTCGATTTCGGCGATCAGAGCCTCGTGAATCTCATCTGGGGTCCACCACAATTCGGGCTCAGCTCCGGGCTGAAGGTCGAGCAGATAGATACCCTCGGTGTTGTAGATGACGAGCGGTCGACTCGACGAGGGGAAGTCATCGCCGATCCGAAGATTTGGCATCTGGTCAGCGGTTATCTCGACCACGAGTTCACGAGGACCACACCCCACCTTCGTGAGACGAAGACCACGCATGGAGACATCGTCTTCAAAATACCGATCGACCTCGAGGACTCGGAGTTCTCCTTCTAACGCGTGGTGTGTGAGCCCGCCGCTCGTGGGTTTCCTGTATTGGATATCGTCGAGGAGGGTCGGCGGTGTGGTCGTCAGGTCCATACATCCCTGCCGACTCCAGAGTCTCTCGGGAGAGAGCAGACGTCCCTGGGCGTTTTCGACCGCCGGTTCGAGTGTATAAAAGGGGTTTTGCGCCAGTGCGTTGGTCGACGTAAGCGCGATGATTGAGCCGAAGAAGGCCCACAAAAATGGTTTCACGATATGGCCTGTATGAGGATTCTCGTTCAGAATATAAAAGTCCCCTGTGGAAATCTAGAAAAGCTCCAGGCGTTGGTATCAAACTGCGGCGGCGTTCGAGTCGCGCTCGACTGGGACGATTCAGATACCGAATCAGAGTGACGGCACGCAGATTCCGACGCTCCCCATGCCGGTAGGCTCACACATCATCGGGTTGGGAATCATGGGGGGCAGCTCATCGGGCTTAGAGCACATGCCGTTTCCAGTATCGCAAAGGTCAACACAGATCTCCGAACTGGTTGGGTCCATCGGATCCGAATTGGTGCAGGTCTGGGTTCCATTCGTGCACGTCTGGAATGGTGCGCTTGCACCGCAGAGGTCGAACCAGAGACCAAAGCGGTTGCTCACACCCGTGACCTCGGGGGCGAGCGTAAATGCACGATTCGGGGTGAGCTGCCAGACCATATTCTGGTCCTGCACTGTGACCAGCTGTAGGAAGTCCTGGCTGATGACGTTTCCGGTATCGAGGTCAAAATCGACCTCACCGCTGACACCCACATAATCCAGGTTTTCACCATTCTCGAGCTTCCCGATGGCTTCGCTGATGAAACTGCTATTTTCGTAGCTCACTTCATCCGTCATTTTGTCGGAGATTCGCGCCATATTAGCGGCGATCTTGGTGCCCGTGATCTCCTCACCATCCGGCACGGCTGCCATCCCCAGCAGCGTGAGTACGGTCGCGTCGTAGTTCAGCGTCGAGATGGTCAGCGGCGGCTCGCCCGGGAACGCACTATCGAATCGATTCTGATAGATTCCGAAATTCACCGGGTGAAAGATATTCTGGCCTACGCCGGTCAGGAGTGGCTGCAGGGAGGGCGTCGTGGCGACGACGCGCGCGAACTCGGTGACGGCACCGTGCGAAAAGAGCGACGGCAGAGGTTGCTTCGATTGATAATAGAGCTGAGCCAGACCCGTTGCCTCGGACGTTCCAATGAAGATCAGCAGGCTCGACGTGGTCGGCGCTGTGCCGACCGCTCTTCCGAATTCGGCAGTAATCTGCTGCTGGTCGAACCCGAAGGCTGCCGGATCCTCGTAGACCACGCCGGTCACGTTCTGGTTGCTGCCGACGACCTCAGCGAGCTGGGGATTCAATTCGTTGAAGAGCCCCACGCCGTAGGCGTCGTTCTTGTAGAATACGGTGATCGTGCCTGGCGCAATTTCACGCACCTTGGCGACGATCGCTGCTGCCTGCAATTTATCGGTGGCGATCGTACGCCACGCCAGGTCGTTATCACTGAGATTCGTGAGCGCGTCAGCCGTCGCCGTAGGCGTGATCGTGAACACCCCTGCGTCTTTGGTCACGTCTCGTACGGTTGCGATGAACGGGGTCGAAAAGAGTGGTCCGATGATGCCCTGTACGCCCAGATTCTCGACCAGGTGTGAGGCTGCTCGCTTGGCGATGTCCGAATTTCCACGGTCGTCGCAGTTGACCCAGATGATCGAGCCATTCGGGATCCCGCCGATGCGATTGAAATCATCGACCGCCAGCTCGATCGATTTCGAAAGCGGAGGGCCGATCGTGTCATAGGGAGGCGACATCGGCAGAATCGAGCCGAGAATCACCGTCTTCGTGGCAGAAAGCTCGCCATAGGGCGCCGAGCAATCTTCCGAGGTGGCTTCGACGCAGACGCCGCTGACGCAGAGCTCGGTTTCACCCGGGCATTCGCTCGTCTGCTCACATGTCACTTGACCTTCCATGTCGGTCATGTCCGCGCCCATATCGGGCTCGACGTCCATATCCATCATGTTGTTGGTGTTGTTCGTGTTGTTATTCGTATTATTCACGTCCATATCGGTCATATTATTGACCGAGGGATCGACGCAGACGTTATTCTCACATGAAGTGAACGGCGCCGTGGTGCAATCGTCATCGGTCGTGCATTCGACGTCATCGACGGGGATGCAGGTATTGGCCTGACAGACCAGCGGCCCATCGGTCTCGAGGGCCTGACAGTCTGAGTCGGTTTCACACTCGGTGAAGTCGAAGGTCAGACTGCAGCCGGTCGAAAAGAGCAGGGCCAATGACATGAGAATGAATCCGAATCGAGTATTCGGCATGGGGGTACTCCAGATACGCCGTATCATTCGAAGGTCGTTCGAAATCCGACTCCAGCAGAGTCGTCCGAGAAGATGGGAAAGAGCGAAGCCGACGATGAGTCTGATTCAGCATCGTTCAAAACGTAAAAGATGGTACCCGTGATCCCCAGCACGGCACCACCAATCAAGAGACTATCCGCTACGAGCCCGAAGGTCTCGCCCGAGTCGGCCGCATCGCGTCGGTCTTCGAGTGATGTTGCGTCTTCGAAGTCGCCGTTGGCGCCCATCGTGAGTAGAGCAAAGACGCCCGAGCCGATCAGTGCAGCTCCCGCAGCGCCCCAGAAAACATACGCGACGGTGTGATCGGGCTTGGCAGCAGGTGGCGCGGTTTCTTCGGTCTGATCTGCGGCCAATTCTTCGTCGGCTGCTTCTTCGTCATCGAGCGCGATGACCTCTTTGATGGTCTTGATGCGGTCGAGCGCATCCTGTCGCGGACCCTGCTCGACATTCGGTGCTTTGACGAATTGCTGATAGTACTCCAGCGCGTTTTCGAGCTGCCCGTCTTTTTCGTAAATGCGCGCGATATTGTAGAGGATATTCGAGACCGGCTTGATCTCGTATGCCGTCTTCTGCTTGAAAAAAAAAAAGTCGTAATCCTCGGCAGCAAACTTCTCGTTGGCCGACGCG
>CAYFTY010000055.1:0-11195 GCA_964346045.1 uncultured Bradymonadales bacterium
ACATCATGGTCAAAACGCAGGCCGTTCGTTCACTCGGACACCTCGCGCGCGACGGCGACGAGGACATTGCGCAGATCATCTATGATGCGGCAAAGCCCGACTCGTATCTGACGATCTATGCAAACGCGGCACTTGCAGACATGGCGGTGCCCGATTGGATCGAGCGCTTGACCGAACACCATCCGCGTCGAAAATCTCGCGCTCGCGCATCGAAGAAGCGCGCACTCAAAGCTCTGAGAGCGAAGGATACGAAGTGAAGATCTGCTATCTGCAAAGAACTGCCTGCCTGGCCCTCGCGATCGCGCTCTCGAGCGCTTGCGTCGACCGTGACGAAGATCGATATCCGGGCGATGTGCCGCCCTGCGAAGTCACCTTCGAAATGGATGCTCCAGAAGCCAGAGCCGTCAGCGTCGAGGCGAACGATGCGACTCGACTCGCCGAGCGGGGCCCCTATTTCGCGTGGAATACTTCGCCGACCGACGATTGCATCGCCGACCCAGAGAGAACGATCGACGGTGAAGAGGAGCGCCTTTACATCGCCTACCCTACCGACACGAATCCAACGGGAACGGGAGATGGCACCGTCGCTGCCGGCCCCTTTCCAGTGGTGCTCTTCATCCACGCCAACAACGACCGGGTCTGCGAGATCTATCGCAGCTACTACTCACTGATGGACCACTGGGCGAGTTGGGGGTTCATCGCCGTGTCTGTCGACCAGACCAAATATAATTGCCAGCCCGGAAACACCGAGAATATTCAGCTGCGAAGCGATAGCCAGTTGCGGGCGCTCGAGATGCTCGACGAACTCAATCAAGACCCCGAAAGTCGATTCTTCGGTCGCATTGACACCAGCCGATTGATGCTGGCCGGTCACTCACGCGGCGGCGGTGCTAGCTACGTATCGGCCGAAGCGCTGGGAGAGGACCGTGTCGCAGGAGTGATTTTCATCCAGGGGGTCGACCTCACCAGCTTCGGTTTCGGAACCGCACCGCTTCCCTATCCCACGCTGGGATTCACAGCTGGCAACGATGTCGACCTGAATTATCCCTACCTCGAACCCATGGAAGATCAGGTCAGCGAGGACCAAGAATACACGTGGATCGACATTCGGGGCGGAATCCACGCCTACACGGCTGATAATGCACCGCTCGAGCCTGATGATGTTCCTGCTGTCACGCGACGCGAGCAACATGATCTCACCGAACTCTTTTCTACGGCGTTTTTGCACCGACATATCGGCGTGGCAGGCCTCGATGATGACGAACTGGCCTTCAACACGCTCTTTTCGCTCGAATCGACCCAGAGTGCCGATGCTCTCTCGAGCGAGGGTGCAAATGTGAGGTGGTGGCTTCCCACTGCCAATCGATTGATCATCGACGAATTCAATCGAGACCACCTCGACCAGAACGATCTCATGGGCGCGGTCAGCTATGAAGGATTTGCCAGCGTGATGGAGACTTCGACATATCGCCCCGAAGACAACGTGACGCGTGGCTCATACTCCAAAGCTGAGTCTCTCTGGCTCGTCACCGAAGGTCCGGCAACTTATCAGACGAGTGTTCCCGAACCCGAGCTAGAGGGTGGAGCCACACTTCAATTCCGCCTCAAAGGTCCCGACCAGACGGATCGCGCCAGTCTTGGTGTGAGCGCAAATGATGGAGTGTCGGTGAATGCGGCCGACTACATCGGCGCCGCTCCGCTCTCGAATCGATTTACACAGGTCGTGATTCCGCTCTCGGATCTCGACGTATCGGGCCGACTCGAATCGGTCGAATTCGAGGTCGGTGAAGGAGAGCTCTTCATCGACGATCTGCGAGTCGCGGACTGATGTCGCGGCGCATCAGTCGTTGTCGAATGAGAGCTTGCGGCGCAGCAGGAGCGAGTTCGAGACGACACTGACGCTCGAGAGCGCCATCGCACCTGCAGCGAATGCGGGCTGCAAGAATCCAAATGCAGCGACTGGAATGAGCGCGGTATTGTAGAAGAAGGCCCAGAAGAGGTTCTGGCGGATCTTCTGATGCGTCGCTCGTGAAGCGTCGATGGCGCGATTCACCGCGTTGAGACTATCCGAAACCAGAGTGATATCGGCGGCCTGCATCGCCAGATCGGTGCCCGAACCGAGGGCGATGCCGAGGTCGGCCTGGGTCAAAGCAGGTGCGTCATTGATACCGTCGCCGACCATGGCGACCTGCTTTCCTTCGTCTTGAATCGAACGAACTGCGTCGGCTTTATCACCCGGCATTACATTTGCGCGGACCCGCCCTGCATCGATGCCGACTTCTTTCGCGATCGCCTTTGCCGTGACTTCGTTGTCGCCTGTGATCATCCAGATTTCGATGCCGCGCTCGGCCAATGACTCGACGATTTCTTTTGCTCCATCTTTGGGATTGTCGCGCAGCGCGATGAGGCCTGTCTGATCTTCGCTGACGATGCCGATCACGGTGTACCCCTCGGCCATGAGTTCGTCGGCGCGTTCGACTCGTGCATCTCCGAGACCCTCTTCCAACCACGAGACCTTGCCAACTTGCACCTCTCGGCCGTCGATGGTTCCCGTAACCCCGTTTCCGGCCTCGTCTGAGAAACCCTCGACTTCGGCCGGCTCAAATTCGAAGGTCTCTTTGACGTGCCGAACGATGGCCCTCGCGATGGGGTGAGTGCTCGACGATTCGATCGACGCTGCGAGCTTCAAGAGCTCGTCGCCGGCCTCGACTACGCGCACCTGCATCTTTCCGGTCGTGAGCGTACCCGTCTTGTCGAAAATCAGCGCATCGATAGAGCGCGCCTGCTCGAGTGCCTGCGCTTCGCGGATCAGGATGCCCGACTTTGCCGCCACCGAGGTTCCCACCATGATCGCTGTCGGCGTAGCGAGCCCGAGTGCGCATGGACATGCGACGATGAGCACGGCGACCGCCGGCAAAATGGCTGCCCCTATTCCGCCACCGGTAAAGAACCAGATCCCGAAGGTAACGATCGCCACGGCGATCACGGTTGGCACGAAAATACTCGAGACCTGATCCGCAAGCCTCTGGGCATCGGCTTTGGATTCCTGGGCTTTTTCGACCTGTTTGACGATCTGTGCGAGCGCTGTGTCGGAACCGACTTCGGTGACTTCGACGTCGATGCGGCCGTCGGTGTTCACCGTGGCGCCGATGACCTCATCGCCCTCTTTGCGTGACACCGGAACCGACTCGCCTGTGATCATCGATTCGTCGACATGTGCACTGCCATCGACGACAATACCATCGGTGGGAATCTTTTCGCCCGACGAAACGCGCACGATATCGCCGACATCGAGTTCACGAACGTCGACTTCGACCCAGCCGTCCCCACGCATCACCGTCGCTTTTTTGGCCCCGAGGTCGAGGAGCGACTCGAGAGCCTTGCCCGCCTCACCTTTCGCCCGCGCTTCGAGCCATTTACCGACCGAAATCAGGGTGAGAATCATGGCCGCGCCATCAAAATAGATTTCGATCTCGGGCGCCAGGCTGGCGGCATAGCGGACAGCCTGAATGGTCGAAAAGATAAAGGCAACCGACGAGCCGAGAGCCACCAGCGTGTCCATGTTGGCGCTACTGTTCTTGAGGCCTTTCCACGCGCCCTCCAGATACGGTTTGCCGACGTAAAAGAAGACGACGCCTGTGAGATAGGTCAGCGCCGTAAGCCGCACAAGCTGTCCAGCCCTTGCGAGCTCGAGCCCCACCCACATCGGCCCCATCTGAATCAGCACGATGGGGACCGTGAGCACGAGCCCCCAGATCCAGCGCAACTTCCATGCCTCGGCTTCGCGTTCCCTCTTCTCGCTGACTCTCTCGCCTTCGTAGACCTCTGCGGTGCTTTCTCGCGCCGGTCGACGCCCTCGTGCCCTTGCTTCGTAGCCGGCGCTATCGACGGCATCAACGATTCTCTTCTCGAGTTCCTCTTCGCCGAAATCGTCCTCGAGCTCGAGTGATGCAACCTCGGTCGCGAAATTGACCGAGACTCCCTTGACCCCTTCGACATTCGATATCGCTTTCTGAACGCTCGATACGCACGAAGCGCATGTCATGCCCTCGATGTCGAAACGCATCGATTCGGCGGCTGGCTTCGGCTCATCGGGCTCTGGGGGCGTGTCCGTAGCTGCTTTTTTGGCCGCACCTGCGCAAGAAGACGTCCCATCGCTCGAGTCCGCGCCACAGGTGCTTTTTTCGGCCACGGGCTCGCTGACTTCGTCTTCGCTCACACCCACGAATTTTGCGTCGTAGCCGGCGCCTTCGATGAGCTCGCGTACATGCTCCTGGACGTCTCCGAGATCGACTCCGTCGGCGAGTGTGATGATCGCCCTGCCCGGTTCGAGTTGAACCTCGGCGGATTTGACGACGTGATCTTCTTCGAGCGCTGCATCGACACGAGCCGTACATTTGCCGCAGGACATTCCGGCGACGTCGTAGATGATTTGTGTGGATTCGCTCATCTTCGTTCCCTTTCGGCGCAGAGCTCAAGCACGTTCTGGCCAGACCCTCGTAGGTGGGATGCCAATTTCAGGTAAGGGTTCCGGATGATGGGCGGAGCATCGCGGCAATCAATAATGCCGACGAGGACGTCAGCACCCTGAGGGTACTTCTTCGGCCAGCGAGTCTGGCCTCACGGGGCGCGCTTCCATTTACGCGTCGGGCTCGAGCTGATTTTGCCCAGTATTCTCCGGGTCGAGCTCGGGATCGTATTCGCGCCACTCGAAGGGGTCGCGATGACGCACTTTCTTGAAGTACCAGTAGAGTCCGAGCGCGAAGATGGCTACCGACATATACTGCGCGGGCGTGAATCCGAAGTATCGGATATCCCCGCCCAATTCGGGTGGGACACGCAGGAAATCGAGTGCAAATCGTGCCGGCGAATACATGATGGCGACCAGCGCCACAAAGAACCCGGTCGGCCGCGGCTTCCGGTCGAACCAGAGAACGGCCAGTACAATCACTCCCCACCAGACCGCTTCGTAGAAGCCGAGGTCGTGACGGACGACCCCGTCCGTCCACTGAATACCCAGCGCAAAGTCGGTGACATGACCGGGGTGGTCATGCACGGTCGCACAACCGATTCGACCGAAAAACCACGGAAATGTGATGGCGTAGGCACCGAGATCGATGAGCCTCTCCTTGTCGATTTTCGGATGCCTCCAGAAAAAGAGATACGTCCCCAGAATCCCGCCCAGAAGCCCACCATAACTCGAGATCGAACCCCATACCTTGAAGAGAATCAGCGGGTCTTCCATCACCTTTTCAGGCTCGTAAAAGACGACGTTGAAAACGTGCGAGAAGCACCAGCCGATGATCACGACCCAGATGCCGTAATTCTGAAACTGCTCGCCCGAGATGCCGAGACGACGCTCGGCCTTCCGACCGCTCACCGTAAAGGTGATCATCAAGCCCAGAGCCACCATGAGCCCGAAAGAGTGGATCTTCAGCCCCCAGAAGAGTTCGAAGGGTCCAAATGTAAAGGCATCGTATGGAATTGCGGCAAGTATCGAGAGCATATCCATCTCCAACAGCAACAGGGTGCGGACGTTACAACCGCAGTCGGCTCCTTGGCAAGCTGGGCCGGCGCACCCTGTTGATGGAACCTTTTTACGGAGCCGTTGTCCGAAGGGCTGTAACCCACAACACGGAGACCCAATGCGACGATTCCCACTTGCCCTGACTTTTCTATGCGCGCTCTTTCTCGTGGGTTGTGGCTTTCTCGACAACGACATTCATAAGAGCGACGCCGAGCTGGAAATGAGCGGTGGCGGAATCGGTATCGGCAGCTTCTCCATGAGCGGACGCGGATGCGGAATCGGCGGGCTGGGACATCTCAAACGCAAAGGAGCTCGCGCTCATCATCATCGTTCAGGTCGTCAGATTCACATGGGAGAAACCCATATTCGTGGCAGCGTGCATACGCAGAGCGGCGATCATAAGACCGGGCGCGAGGTCGAGTTGGCTCGAGAAGCTCCGGTCGTAACGCCGGTCGGAACCGTAGCCGAACACGCAGAGACCCAGCGCCGTGACGCCGTGCGCGAATTCATGCGCTGAACTTCTCGACGAATGTTCTCAGATCGACTTCGGTGCCTGGCCCGGCGCCGGGGTTTCGAAACGAATCGAGATTCATGCCTTTTTCGGGATCGTAGATCGCATTCCAAGACGGCGGTGGTTCGAGCCATTCGTCATCTCGACGCATATGGCTGCGATCGGACGAAAACGTGTCGAGAAAGACCTTCCTCTCGATCAGACGCAACTTCGGACGGTATTCGGGCGGGAGTTCGGCATGCAGCGGAAACGAAGCCTGCACCCAGTCTTCGACCTCGAGCTCGGGACCGTAGACGCTATCGAGGTCCCAGATGCGTCCCCTCGCGACGTAGACGACGTGATAATCCCAGAAGATAGCCTGCCCCTCGCCGCCGGCTTGCTGGTTCCAGACCGGACATGCCCCCGCCATGCTGTAGATGAAGACCACCCAGCCGTCGGGGATCTCTGATCGCTGAGCGAGGCGGTAGATATTCTCTTCGCAGAAATACGCCGTGTAATCGTAGGTCACAGCGTCACGACCTCCCACCATGAGCGTGTCCCCTGACGCAGGATCAAAAGCGCGCGCCCGCTTGCCTCGAGCGGGATACTGTGAACGACACGACCGGGTCCGAGGGGTGTGTAGTATCGGATCGCGTCGAGTGGGAGATAGGGATGACTCCAGGGCCGCACTGCGCCCAGCTGTGGAAATCGCGTCGCTTCACGATCCTGCAATCGCACCGCGCCGAGGCCGCGAATGCCATGCGAGAGCAAGAAGAGGTCGTCCATCCCGACGATGCTCAATGGCGCCGCGAACTCGTCTTTCCAGTCAGCGCGATGGAAAAAGGTCGAAATTTCGTCGAGACGCTCGCGATCGTAGATGCCGAATTTCCACGCCTTTCCGTCGCGATGATGCGAATGGCTCAAAATCCCGAGAAAGGAACGTGTTGCTGCCACGTCGATGATGCGATCGTCGATGCCACTCGGGATGCGAACCGCCTCGATGAGCCGCGGTTCTTCAGCAATCGTGATGTCATAAAGAAGGGCATGTTTTGGCGTAGTGCTCGCATCAATCACCACCATCCGCGAGCGAAATGTGTGAATCTTGACCGCAGGCTCTCCGACCCGGGCATTGATCTCGGGGAGCGCGAGCTGATTCCACCTGGATTTACGCTGATTCAGCTTGAAGAAACCAGCCCTGGTCGCGGGGTTTGTGCGCGGCTCGCCGACCACAAAGAGGATGTCGTCGACAAAGGCACAATCGTGAACTTTTTCGAGATCACCGGGCAGAAAGACATGTTTTTGCCCGACGGCTCCGGTCTGGTCGACCTTGAATACATGCAGGGCTTTGCCACCGTGAGAACGCACGGCAACCCACCCGTCGGGCGAGCACGTTGCGTCGCGAATCCCCGGGATCTCGCGCTGCTCCATCGGTACGTCGTTCGACATCTCGATCGTCAAAGGGGCAATCGGCGTCGTGGCCCCATGTGCATCCATGCGACAGACCCAGAGCGACCCCTGGATGGGCAAGGAAACCCACTGAAATTCCCCTGACTGGATCGGTGCCGACGTCATACAACTTCGCTCGAGGGCGTAGCACCAGCATAGATCATCGTTGGCCAGAGCGCGATGTTGGATCCTCGACCAAGGTTGCGCTATAGTCGGCCGTATCGAGCACATGCACACACATCCACCTTCATCGGTAGGGTGTCGTGACGGCCTCGATATCCAAAATCCCACGGTTCACAGTCGATGCTGGAAAGTCCCATGTTCCGAAAGCTCCTACTCCTTATCTCGCTCGCCATCTCTGTCGTCGCCTGCGGTAGCGACACCGAAGACGCCAATAATAGCCGGCCCGAATGCGAATTCGGCGAACGCTACAACAGTGTGATCGGCGAGTGCGTGCCGGTGATGACGAATAACGTCAACAACACGAACAACGACCAGTGTGAGTTCGGTGAGCGACGCGACCAAGAGACCGGCGAATGTGTTCCGGTGTCGACGAACAACACGAATAACAACAACAACATGCCCGACGGCGGAATGAACAACACCATGCCCGATATGGGTGAGGATATGCCGATCGACATGGTCGATACGCGCTGCGCGGTGGGGATCGATGAAGATAATGACGGCCTCGACAATGCCTGTGAATGCACGCTTGGCACCCGCCCGGACATGGCAGACACCGATGGGGATGGGCTCACCGATGCCCAGGAAGACGCCGACGGTAGTTGCACCTTCACGCCCGGCGAAACCGATCCGCGAGAAGCTGACACCGACGGAGACGGCACCAACGACGGAGACGAGGTAATGGCCGGCACCGACCCCCTGTTGCCGGATACGGACATGGATGGAATCGGCGATACCGAAGAGCTCGCCTCGTGCCTGGACCCGAACTCCGCCGACACCGATATGGACGGGATTCCAGACGGTGTCGAAGACGCCAATCAGGATGGTCAACTCGGCACCTGCGTCGACCACATGTGGGATGCGATGTGCGCTGGCATCGAGAGCAACCCATGCGACGTCGACACCGATGGCGACCGCACAGATGATGGTGACGAAGCACAGTACATTCAGTGTACGCCCGAAGATTTGATGGGGCTCACGCAGCCCCTGCTGGTATCGAATATGACGGCCGATTATCAGCTCGCCCTCGAGCCGGGCATTACCAATGGACCGGTCACCGGTGACGGCAATCCACAAGACGCCCACGTCTTCGAAGGTCCGACGGCAGGCTACACCGGCTTCGTCGTGTCCCTGACTCCACCGGGTGGCGAGACCAATCCCTCGCTTCTCGGTGACGCGCTGGTCGGTGATATACAGGCTCTCTACCCTGCCGCGGTGCGCCGAGTCGGTGGTCGCCGAATTACCACGCACGATAATTTCGATGCCGCCGCCCGCGCCATCATCGACCTGCCGGCTGGCACGAATCTCGACGACGCTCGCGACACCATCCTGGCAGACCTTCTCGGTGTAACGGCCGTCACACACAATGCGAACACGGTGCAGATGGGCGATGCGACACCGACGCTCTTCGTGCACGAAATCGTCGCTCGCTCGGCGACGCAGTACGTCATTGTCGGCGCGTTCGTGACACTCTCCGACTATCAAGACACGTCGGTGCGAACCGGTTTTCTCGTCGACGACATCGCGTCCGGAAACGCTCTTGCAAATGCCTCTGAAATGCTCGTTGCTGACTGTGTTTCGTATCGCATCACCGCACGCCCCGAGGTCGACATCTTGATCTCGGTCGACGAATCGGGCTCGATGGGAGACGAACAAACGGCGCTGCAAAACTTCGCGACCGATTTCACAAACCTTCTCTCGATGTCGAATCTCGACTGGCGTGGAGCGCTTGTGAGCGCTGAATGCGGAACGTCGCCCACCACGACGGACATGATCTTCAATGCCGATTCGGGAGGATTTCCTCCGATGGGAAGCTGCCCGCCCATCTTCAGCGGTGACGCCGGTACACTCGTGGGCGGCGATTTCACCAATGACCCGTCGGTACTCTCGTCGCGCTTCAATACGCTTCAGGCGAGCGGCGGTAGCCAGGTCGAGAATATGATCTGGGGACTCAGTGCTGCAGCCGAGCGGGCTCAGCCGCGCGCCGATGGTGACGCCACCAAGATTCGTGAAGATGCAGCCGTCGTCTTCATCGCGATCACCGACGAAGAAGAGAACTGGATCAAAGATAATCTGACGATGGGCCAACCGGGGAAATTGACGCTCACCGCCGGCGAGCAGATGGAGGTCAACACCGTTGTTCAGCCGATCATCGATTTCTTTCTGACGCCCGCGATCGAGGCCACCGTCTTTGGAATCCTCGGCCCGCCGGGCGAGCAATGCGCATCCGCGAGCGACACGGCTCATGGCATCGCCCGTATCGTCAATGAAACGGGCGGCTCGATCGGATCGGTCTGTCAGGCTGATATCAGCACGACCCTGCGCGAAATCGCCGAAGCCACGGCTGGCATCGCCTCAGGCCTTCGTCTGCGAGGGATCGCCGCACCGCCGTCGATCGACGTGATACTCGGTGAGGCACAGACGGGCAATATCGGGCCGATGACTCGCAGCCGGGCCGACGGATACGACTTCGATTCACTGGTCAATCGAGTGACGTTCAAAGGCCCCAATCCCCCGCAGACCGGCGACCGCGTCGTGATTCCTTATTTGCGCTGGGAGAACTCGGTCTTCATGTGCATGACCGACGAAGACTGCCCCTCGCAGCAGAAGATCAAATGCATCGAGGGTGAGTGCCGCTGACGCGATCCGCCTGGCGCGGGCGGCCTCTTTGGACGACCGATTCAATGCGTCAACGAGTGAGCCACGTGTTCGACGACCCGGTCGATGTCCGCACGATCGACGTCCAGATGCGTCACAAAACGCATCGTGTCACCAGGTCGAATAATGATGCCTTCATCGGCGAGGTCTCTGGCAAGTGCCGCTGAATCGCCGGCGACCCGCACAAACACCATATTCGTCGCGTGACCGCAGACGGTGACACCGTCGATCGCAGCCAGCCCCTCGGCCAGGGCAGCTGCGTTCGCGTGGTCGTCGGCGAGCCTATCGACATGGTGGTGCAGGGCGTGAATCCCGCCGGCAGCGATGATCCCGGCCTGTCGCATGCCGCCGCCGACCATCTTTCGCCATTTATGCGCTTCGCGGATGAAGTCCGCAGGACCGCAGAGGACCGATCCCGATGGCGCACCCAGACCTTTCGAGAGACAGACCGAAACCGTGTCAAAATGCTGCGTGATCTCGCGGAGTTCGACGCCGAGCGCAACGGCGGCGTTGAACACTCGCGCCCCATCGAGATGCAAACTCAGACCGTGTTCGTCGACGAACCCTCGCGCCTTGGCAAGGTATTCGAGCGGCAACACTTTTCCGTTGGTCGTGTTCTCGAGGCAAAGAAGCCGCGTCCTCGCAAAATGCGAATCATCGGGCTTAATGAACTTTCGCACCTTTTCGAGGTCGAGCGTCCCGTCTTTTTCGAAATCAATGGGCTGCGGCTGGATGCTCCCGAGCACGGCCGCCCCGCCCGCCTCGTATTTATAGGTATGAGCCGTCTGACCGACGATATATTCATCGCCCCGCTGGCAGTGGCTCATCAACGCTACGAGGTTGCTCTGCGTGCCGCTCGGGACAAAGAGCGCGGCTTGCATGCCGGTGATC
>CAYFTY010000056.1:0-11161 GCA_964346045.1 uncultured Bradymonadales bacterium
CCCCGCCGAACTCGCCTCACTCGCCGAGTATATGGAGATTGCGCGGGCCAACCGGCCGGATCTCAAACTGCTGGACCGCGGGGTGAGAGCGCGCGGGCTTCAGGTCGAGCTTGCCGAGAGCAACTTCTATCCGAATATCGCGCTGGGATTCAATCTCGGGTTCGGGTGGTCGACCGAGGACATCAATCTGCAGAAGGTCTGCCGTCGGCCGTCTCCAGGAGCCGAGTGTGTCGATACGGCCGACCTCTTTGGGCGTCCGTATACTAATCCTTTTAATTTCAATACCTTTGGGATTGCTCTCCTCATGGAGTGGAACTTCGACTTCTGGCAGCTTCGCGGGAAATACGGCGAGGCCAAGGCTGAGCGTGCCACGACCTTGGCCCAGCGTGAGAGAGCCGTGGGCGCCATCGAGCTCGAGGTAAAAAAGCTCTACATCGACGCCCAGAAAGCGCTCGAGCGTCTCCGAGTCGAGGAACGACGGCTCGACGCAGCACGTAGATGGCGGGATCAGTTCGGGCTGAGCGTCGAAAGCGCCGGCGCCGATATCGAAGAGGGGATCGATCCTCTCAAAGCCTATTTCGAAGCGAAGGCCAAGGAACTCGAAGCCCGCTATAACTATCACGTAGCGCGCGCTGCTCTGGCCAAGGGTATCGGTGTACCGTGGCTCGAAGATCCCGCCAGCCAAGATAGCAATGAATAATTGGGCCCGAGCGACGTCTCTTCATTGACGTCGCTTTCCGACAAGGAGATACGAAATGGATTCGACGATGAATACAATCAAGACGCTCACAGCCGCTCTTCTGGCCCTCGCGCTCGTTTTCGTCTCGGCTACCTCTTTCGCCGGCGAGCCTACCGACTACGTGAAATCCAAGACCAAGGAAGTCACGTCGATCCTCTCCAAGAAAGAGAGTAAGTCGCGTACCGAGAAGCTCAGAAAGGTGCTCGAGACCACCATCGATTTTCGCGAGCTCGCCAAGCGTTCGCTCGGAGAGCATTGGGAGGCCCGGACGCCCGAAGAGCAAGAGGAGTTCCTCTCATTGCTTCAGGAACTGCTGAGAGCGAATTACGAGACCAAGCTGGGCGGCAATACGCTCGGTGAGGACTACACGATCAAATATGCCGATGAGGCTACGCGCAAAGATCGAGCGATCGTCAAGACGATGATCTCGCACAAGGAAGAGTCGAAACCTGTCGACTACAAACTCATCAAGAAGGACGCGTGGACCATTTATGACGTCGTCATCGACGATATCAGCCTCGAAGAGACCTATCGCGAGTCGTATGTCGAAATCATCGAGGACGAAGGTTGGGATTCGCTGATTACGCGCATGAAGGAGCGCGTCGACGAGATCAAAGCTGAGGAGGGCTGACTGACCCCGCACTCGCATACGTTCCGGCGGAAGTGAGCTCTACTCGTTCGAGTAGCGCTCGAATTTTATCTTCTTTTTGGAAAGCTGCGACTCGATTTCGGTGACGAGTTCGATGGCTTCTTCGTCGTCACCCACGAGCTCCAGACTCTTTACAATCTTCTGGTGCGCAGATTTGAGGTCGTTGTTCGAGTCGCTCTTCGCTAGACGAATCGCTTCGTTTTTGAGCTGGTAGGCCAGGGTAGTCCGGATGTGTTCGAGCGTCGGCTGTGCTCGCTCCCAGGCTTGCGTATCCTTGGGGATTTCGAGCAAGATTCCCCGCGCATCTTCGTGAAGTCCTTCTTCGAGGAGTCGCTCACCTTCTTCGAGTTGGTCGAGCGCCTCGCGCTCTCTTTCGGCCTTCGACTTGAGCTCCAGTGCCACTTCATTAGCCGGGTCGAGCGCCAATGCGTCGTTGAAGCTTCGGAGTGAGCCTGCCCAGTCGCGACGCTCGAGTTGACGCTGACCTTCGCTGATATGAGATGCGATCTGTTGTTCTACGGTCTGCGTGGCATCGACGGCGACGGCTTCCTGCTTGTTTTTGAAAGACCAGAAGCCAAAGACAATGACACCGCCGGCCACGAGCGCGAGGAGCACGAGAACTGTGATGCCGATGACGAGCACCGTGCTATTCGAGCCCATCGAGCCCGCATAATCAGCCGGATTGACCTGAGCATCCCCCGGGGCGAAGACGAATTCGACGTTTCCAAACTCGACCCGGTCACCATGCTTCAGGGTGGCGGTGGTTTTGAGTTTCTTCCCATTGAGCTTGGTGCCGTTCGAACTTCCGAGATCCATGACGGTGTAGTCATTCCCCGAGCGAACGATCTTGGCGTGTTGCCGGCTGATGGATGCATCGGAGAGGAGAATGAAATTCTCATCGGTACGCCCGATAGAGTTCTCGGTCTCAGAGAGGGAAAACTCTTCGCCCGCGAAAGAGTCATTGATGCGGACCAGCTTGCTTCCGCCATTTTCATCATTGATGAAGAGCGTCTGGAGTACGTTCTGCCGACCGCGGTCGGGTCTCTTATACTCGAGGTAGAGGTAGAAATCGCCCACGCGCAGCTGAGACGCTGTGCCGAGGTCTCGCTCCTTGATGACTCGCTGACCATCGACGACAACGCCATTCGAGCTTCCCAGATCCTCGACGTAACAACGACCGTTGTCGATGAAAATACGGGCGTGTTGACGGCTCACACTCGACGAAGGCAGGACGATGTCGCACGACTCGTGGCGGCCGATCACGTAGGCTCCGTGATCGAACGAAAACCGGTCGGCGATCTGCCCATTGCTGTCTTCGATAGTAAGGGTGAACATCGAGATCGATCACTCTTGGGATGAAGCCGCTATTCGCGGAAGATACCGAAATCGACATCGACTCCAGCGTTGCGGAGATCCTCGTAGAACATAGGAACGTAGCCGGTTGGATGGAACTGGCCTTCGGTCCCTTCCACACGATAGTAGAAGACGTCATTCAATCGGAATACATCGAGATCGACGCCCTGAAGCTCGGTGATCTGCTGCACGCGGAATCCGCTGTCTCCAACGCGATTGACGACGGCGACGATATCCACCGCTCGAGCGATCTGTTCACGGATGCCCCGAGGGCTCAAATCGCGGCTTCCGAGCAAGCACAGGCTTTCGAGTCGACCGAGTGCATCGACGGCGCTCGTTCCATGAATCGAGGCAATACTTCCTTCGGTCCCGCAGGCGGCTGCGGTGACCCAGTCGTAGGCCTCACCTCCGCGACATTCGTCGAGAATGATTCTCTGCGGGTGCATTTGCAGGGCGGCTTGAACCAGGTAGCGGCTGTCGTAGCCGCTTGCCGGATTGGCCTCGAGTCTCACCGCATTGGTCGGCAACATCAGGTGCGCGTGGTCTTCCACGGACACGATACGAACGCTGTCGGGCATCTCGTTGACGAGAGCCGAGAGGAGCGAACTTTTTCCCGAACTCGTCGGTCCGGCAATCAGAATCGAACGGCCGGCCTGTGTGGCGCGCGTCAAAAACTCAGCCATACCGGCCGAAAGCGAGCCGTTTTGCTGCAGCTGGTCGAGGTTCGCATGCGTCGTGGGCGGTTTGCGGACCGTAATGGCCGGACCATCGACGGCAATCGGGGGCATCACGATATGGACTTTGGTACCGTCGCCAAAGCGAACTTCTTCTGAAAGGGTCTCCACCTCGCGAGGCCCGAGAAGTCTCACCGCACACATGTGCAAGAGCTGGGGATGTCCGAAGGCTCGTCCGGCGACGATGAGTTTGCCGTCTCGTCGCACGAGCACGCGGTCGAATCGGTTGATATAAATGTCTCGAATCTCGGGATCGTCGAGATAACTCTCGAGCGTCCCGAGGCCGATACATTCGGCGACGAGCAGTTCTTTGAGTTCGTCTCGATCGACGCGCGGACTCACCGTGTTGATCGCCTGGTCGACCGCCTGTGTGAAGCGCTCACGCTCCTCGGGCGAGGGCGGATACGTAAAAGGCAATTCCTGCGGATTGATATTGTCGAAGAGCACCCTGGCGACATCGTGTTGCGCGGCGTGGAAGTCCGGATCAAACTCGGAATGGAGCTCCTCGGACGCGATGAGGCCGCTTCCCGAGTAGTTCGAGCTCGAACGCTGATTCATCATTCGATTGGCCGACCGGTCGACCGTCTGGTCTTCTTGAGGTGCCGGCTGCCATCCACTCTGTAGACGCGGCGCATCGTCGGTCCGAACCGGAGGACCACCCGACGGAGCGGGCCCGGGCGATGGCTGCGGTGCAGGCTGCGGCGCCGGTTGCGGTGCAGGCTGCGGCGACGGTTGCGGCGCAGGTTGCTGAGAGGGCTGCGATAGCTGGGGGCTCGGTTCAACGGGAGCATCCCCGAGTCCGCCTGGATCAGGCGGTGACGGGGGAGCCGAAGGAGGCCCACCCGCAGGCGCGGGAGGCGGACCTGGCTGTTGAGCGGCGGCTTCGCCATCGAGCTGAAGAATGAAATCACCGATGTAAATTTTGTCGGCGTCGCTGATCGGTTGTTCCCCCGAAATCTTGCGACCGTTCACATAGGTGCCGTTCGTCGAGCCAAGGTCCATGATGCTGAACTGGCTGTCGCCGATGATGATGCGCGAGTGCCGCTTCGACACGTTTCCTTTGGGAAGCACGATGTCATTGCCCTTCATGCGGCCAATGGTGATCTCGGGCTTCGAAAATTCGAACGTGGATTGCTGCCCGCCCTTTTCACTGACAGTAATGGTCAACATGGGTGGACGAACCTCCGAACTGGTATGGAAAGGTTCCGCAATTGGGCGCAAACCCTGACGGAAACTGATATTATGGGTTTTGCAAAGGCGATGGTGTCAGAGGCCCCTGACTCTGTCAAGAATTCAGGGGAGAGAGGCAGGGCTGTCGTACCTGCAGTCGAAGGGCCTCATTCTTTTTCGTGCGAAGCGTCTTCAACATCGGATACGTCGTCGTCTTCGTCGACCGTGTCGGTGGCATCGAACTCTTTGCCGACCGTTGCATCCACCGCGTCCGAACTGGGATGTTCGGGAACCATGCGGGGCAATCGATCCCATACGCTCATATCGTCCGGCGCGTATTCGTCGTCATAGAGGTGGCATTGCACCCAGTGCCCATCTTGAACTTCGATGGATTTGGGAATCACCTTTGAGCAGGGCTCGAAACAAGCCGGGCATCGCGTATGAAAACGACATCCCGAGGGCGGATTGATGGGCGAAGGGACGTCGCCCTCGAGAATCACGCGTTTGACGTCTCTGCGCGGATTTGGATGGGGGATGGCTGATAGGAGAGCCTGTGTATACGGATGCCGGGGGGCCTCGAAAAGGTCGTCACAATCGGCGAACTCGACGAGCTGCCCCAGATACATCACGGCGATGCGGTCTGAGATATGCTTCACGACCGAGAGGTCATGCGCGATGAAGAGGTAGCTCAGATTGAATTCGTCCTGAAGCTCCTGGAGCAGGTTGATGACCTGCGCCTGCACCGAGACGTCGAGGGCGCTCACCGCTTCGTCACAGACGATGAATTTGGGGTTCAGGGCGAGTGCGCGCGCAATGCCGATACGCTGGCGCTGACCGCCGGAAAACTCGTGCGGGTATCGCGTAATATACGAAGGCTGCAGACCCACGCGCTCGAGCAACGCCTCCACCATCTCGCGGCGCTCTTCGCCGGATGCGATGCCATGAAACTCGATGGCTTCGCCAATGATGCCTTCGATCGTCATCCGAGGGTTCAGACTCGAATAGGGGTCCTGGAAAATAATCTGCATGTCGCGACGGATCTTACGCAATCCTTCGCGGCCGAGATCAAATACGTTTTGCCCTTCGAAGAGGGCTTCGCCTTCGGTTGGCTCGATGAGTCGCAAGAGTGTTCGGCCAGCTGTGGTCTTGCCGCAGCCAGACTCACCGACCAGACCCACGGTCTCATTGGGATAGACGTCGAAACTGATATCGTCGACGGCTTTCACGTGTCCGACGACCCGGCTGATGATTCCCTTGTTGATGGGGAAGTACTTCTTGAGGTTTCGAACCTCGAGGAGCGGCTCGTCGGTTTTTCGTTCTGCGGTTGCCATGGTTCTCTTGGGTCAGTAGGTCATGCGACCGAGCCGTCAGCTCCTCCGGCCTCGTCGTATTTGAGTTTGCCGGCATAGACGTCTTCTTTGTACCAGCAGGCTGCCGTATGGCCTGGCGAAATCTCTTCGAGTGGCGGCTCTTCTTTGCACTTATCCGTGGCAAAGGGGCAGCGAGACCTGAAGCGACATCCGCTGGGGAAGTCCTGCGGTCGCGGTACCATGCCGGGGATCACGTAGAGCTTATCCTCGGTTTTCGGTGCCTCGACATTCGGCAGGCTGTTGAAAAGCCCGACTGAATATGGGTGAGCGGGTTCTTCGAAAATCGTGACGACGTCGCCGTACTCGACGATTTTTCCGGCATACATCACGGCCACGTGATCGCAGGTTTCTGCAACGACCCCAAGGTCGTGCGTGATGAAGAGGATCGACATGCCCATCTCTTCCTGGAGCTCGTTGAGAAGCTCGAGAATCTGCGCCTGAATCGTCACGTCGAGCGCTGTCGTCGGCTCGTCGGCAATCAGAAGTTTGGGCTTGCAGGCCAGCGCCATCGCAATCATCACGCGCTGCTTCATTCCTCCCGACATCTGGTGCGGGTATTCATCGATCCGCTTTTCAGGAGCTGGAATTCCGACCTTCCGCAGCATGTCGATGGCCATTTCACGGGCCTCGGCGTATGCGACGTGCTGGTGAAGGGTGATCGCTTCGACGATCTGATTTCCGACGGTGTAGACCGGATTAAGGCTCGTCATCGGCTCCTGGAAGATCACCGAGATGTCGTTACCTCGGATCTTGCGCATCTTTTCTTCGCCGTATTTCGTCAGGTCGTTGCCTTCGAAAAGAATCTCGCCGCCAACGATCTTTCCCGGAGGTTGAGGAATCAGCTGCAGGATACTCATGGCTGTGACGGACTTCCCCGAGCCCGACTCACCCACGACGCCGAGGGTCTCGCCACGTTCGATCTTGTACGTGACACCATCGACCGACGGCAAGACGCCATCGTCGGTGAAGAAGTAGGTCTGAAGCTTTTTGATCTCGAGGATCGGCTTATCGCTTTTGGACATGGTCAGACCTACTTTCGAAGCTTGGGATCGAGGGCATCTCGCATGCCTTCACCCATCAGGTTGAGCAAGCTGATCGTAATGAAGATGGCGAAACCTGGCGCCAGAATCAGCGCCATTTTGCCGGTCTCGCGACCGGCCGTCAGGATCTGTCCCCAGCTCGGGGCGGTCGCAGGGCCGAGGCCGAGGAAACTCAAGCTCGCCTCGATGAGAATCGCGCCGGCAACGCCGAACGTGGCCGCGACGAACACAGGCCCGAGCGCGTTGGGCATCACATGCCGGAAAATGATCTTTCGCTGTGTGAGTCCGAGGGCAATGGCCGCCTGCACGAAGTCCTGATTCTTGAGCCGTAGGAATTCTCCGCGTACCAGACGTGCGATCCCGGTCCAGCGAGTGACGCCAATCAGCACCATGATGTGGAAGATGCTCGGGTCATCGATGAAGCCGCGAAGCGTCAGGATGAGGAAGAAGACAGGGAAGCAAATCATCACCTCGATGAGGCGAAGTGCGATCATGTCGACCCAGCCACCGAAATAGCCGGCGAGGCCGCCCAGAATAAGCCCGATCGCGGTGTAGATGGCGACCGCTACCACACCGATGGTCAGCGAGATGCGTGTTCCGTAGAGAATTCGTGTGAATACGTCGCGGCCCTCGCGATCGGTGCCAAGCCAGTGCTTCCAGCTTGGGTCGGCGACGACGGCCTGCAAATCAATGTCGCGATACGAGAATTTCAGAGGCGGAAATACCGATGACACGCCGTCTTTGGCAGCGAGCGCCACGTAGTCGACATAGGGCTGGCTGAATCCGACGACGTAGATCACCAGGAATGACGCCATGATGAGCCCGACGGCGACCATCCCAAATTTGAAACGGAATTCGCGAAACGTTTTCTTATTCGGGAACTCCCACTTCTTCTTGAACCCCAGATAGACCAGAATCGCGACCGGCCCGGTGAAGAGCAGCCAGTTGAAGAAGATGTCGAGACCGCTCTCGAAGAAGTTACGGTCGAAGAGGGCGGCAAACCAGGGGAAACTCACGCCCGTGATATGCTCGGGCCCGGCTCCTGCCGGCACGTTGATATAAAACGGAACATTGAGAGCTAGCACGGGCGCGATCGTCGCAATGATGAAGAGCGCGATGACGCCGTAGAGGCTGTAATAACTCAACGGATACTTTTTGAACTGTGCCCAGACGATATCGCCGTAGGTCTTGAAATTCTCGTCGGCGATGCGCCGTAATTCCTCGACACTCAGCTCTTTTTCGTTCGTTTCGCTCATCGTGACCCCCTCAATCGAAACTGATGCGTGGGTCGACGACGGCGTAACTGATGTCTGAAATCAGCAATCCAATCAACGTCAACACAGTTGAAATGAGAAGGACCCCCATCATCGAGTTGTAGTCCCTGGCGAAGATGCTCTCGAACATGAAGAGCCCCATCCCTGGCACATTGAACACGTATTCGATGACAACCGAGCCGCCGATGAGTGCAGGTAGCATCGTACCCAGAAGCGTCAGAACGGGGATCATCCCGTTTCGAACGGCGTGTTTGACGATGACCATCGGCTCGCCGAGTCCCTTGGCCCGCGCCGTGCGGATGTAATCGGCACGAATCACGTCCAGGAGGCCAGTTCGAGCGTAGCGCGAAAGGCTCGCGATCGCGCCGTACGTCAGGCAAAAGACGGGCAGGGCGACGTGATATGCAACGCTGAGCATATTCTCTGCGACCGTCATCTCGTCGGGACTACGGATCGTTTCACCTGGATCGTACCAGCCAGGGAACGAGCCTACGAAACCGCCCGTCGGGAAAATACCGAAGGGGTCGCCGTCGGCGAAGACCTCGAGCAGCAAGACCCCGACGAAAAAGCTCGGCAACGAGTAAAGCGCGAAAAGTATCGCCGTGACGACACGGTCGGCCGTCGTGTTCTGGCGATAGGCGCTCCATACGCCAATGGGTATCGAGAGCAGGTAGGCGATGAGAATCGCCAGGAAATTAATCGTGAGCGTGTAGGGCACCTTTTCGATGATCTTGTCCATCACCGGGCGCTTGTCGACGTGGCTTACGCCAAAGTCGAGTCGCAAGAGGTTCGCCCAATATTTGGAAAAACGGGTGTCCAAAAAGAGAATTTCGACAATCTCTGCGCCTGTATATTCGTAGCGCTCTCGATTCTCTTCGAACCACGGCATCCATTTTTCGGCGATGAGTTGGTCGATGTCTTCGCTGGTCCCCTCCGAACCGACCTTCCACGAGCCCAAACGTTGATTTTCAGCCGAGATTTCGCGATTCAGCTTTCGTTCTTCCGGCGTCTGTTTTTTGCCGTATTCGTTGATGAGTCGGCGCTTCGAGTTTACCGAGAGCTGCGCGAGCGCGGTCCGGCGAATGTCGGTTCGCTCGTTCTCTTCTGCGATCTCGAGTAATTCGGGGACGATGTATTCTCCCCAGTCTTCGAGATTGTCCTGTGCCTCGATGATGGCCGATGAAGGCGGTTTTTCATCGGCGGCCATGCAATCTGCCGGCTCTCCCTTATCATCGCAGGTAGGTCGCCGAAAGTCTGCAATATTTTGCAGATGGGTGAGTACCTCTTGCTTCTCGAGAGAGAAGCGGAAGTTGAGCATCGCCGGTTTGTCGAAATTGAACTGCTCTTTGAAAATCCGGTAGCTCTCGCGGGCCTCGGCCGAAGTCGAGTCTTGCATCCCCTCGCCAGACACCTGTGCGCCTCCGGGGCGGCCGGGAGCCAGGTTGAGCACCAGGAAGATGATCACCGAGATGAAGAACAACGTCGGGAACATCAACAGGATGCGTTTGATAATGTACTTGGTCATCGAATCAAACCTCTTGCCAGTCAGTCAGCATCTTCGCGTCGGGACGGTCGTTACTTTTTCTCTGCCGTCGTGACGGAATCGTCGATGTACCAGGGCAGCGGGTGGTATTGAGGTCGGATCGGGTTGATGACGACGTTCTCGAGTCGCGGCTGCCAGGCCGGCACGGCCTGCGGTGCGAAGAAGAACGTGTAGGGCTGCTCGTCGTGGACGATCTGATGGAATTCATGGAGCAGCTTCAGACGCTCTTCCTTGTCGAAGGTCTCGCGCAGCGTCTCGATGATCTCATCAGCGCGGTCGTTGCGGAAGCCCACGCGATTTGAGCCTTTGGGGATATCAGCCTGACTCGAGTGCCAGATCTGATAGGGGTCGATGAGCCATGAAAGACCCCAGCCGCCGGTGAAGGCTTCGAACTTCTTCTCATCCATCTTTTTCTGCATCGTCGGCCAGTCGACCGGCTGGGGGGTCATGATGATGCCGATCTTTCGAAGGTCTTCTTTGTAGACGGCCAGGAGGCTCTTGTAGAGCGGGCTGTCGTACGAAAGTAGCGCGAATTCGAACTTCGTCTTTTCACCATCGACGACCTTGTCGAGAACCCCGTCCCCATCGTCGTCGCTCCAGCCCGCTTCGGCCAGCATCGTCTTCGCCTTTTCGAGGTCGAACGGGATGGCCTGAATCGACGGATTCATCGCGGGATGCTTGTAGTAATAAGGTCCAGTCTGAACCGTACCCAGACCATTGACGACGCTCTCGATGATGCCCTCACGGTTGAGCGCGTGGGTCATCGCGCGACGCACCTTTCGGTCGCCGAAGAACTTCCCGTCGGAGTTCCAGCCCAGGTAGTAATACGCAAAGCGGTCGACGACTTTGTACTCGAGCTCGCCTTCGGTGAAGGGAGTGTCCTCACCCTCGAGGATCTCCGAGCGGTAGCGCGGCGAGGGGATATTGCCCATGAAGTCGATTTCGTCGGCCTTTAGCTTGATGTAAGTAGCCTCGGGGTCCTTGATGATCGAGTACTCGATGCGTTCGAGCGGGTACTTTTTGCCCCAGTATTTTTCGTTTCGCTCGAGCACGACGCGTTCGCCCGCGCGAGTCTCCATGTGGCGATAGGGCCCGAGGCCAACCGCGTATTTCGAGGCCCAGTGATTGTTGAACTTCAGTCCCAGGGTTTCTTGGGGGATGTCGTTTCCGTCTTCGTCTTTCGTGAAGAGCCATTTGGGCATCGGGTAGTAGGTCACCGTCATGTCGAGCGAGTGATAGACCTTCTTATTCCACGTGATCTTGAAGGTGTATTTGTCGATGACCTCGGC
>CAYFTY010000057.1:0-11049 GCA_964346045.1 uncultured Bradymonadales bacterium
CGCCCCGAAATCGACCAGTCGGATGCGACCCGAGGGCTCGCGAATCAGGTTGGCAGGCTTGACGTCCCGATGTACGAGCGGCGGCGTGAAAGACTGCAGATACACCAGGATTCCGAGGACCTGTTCGGCGATGTCACGCAGATACGCCTCGTCGGTCGCGCCATAGCTTTCGAGCTCGGCCTCGAGGGTCTTTCCCTCGATGAATTCCTGCACCAAAAAGAGCCGTGACTCGCCACCTTGCTCGATCTCGACCGCATCGACAAAACGCGGAATCGAGGGGTGATCGAGGCGTTCGAGGGCCTTTTGTTCGCGCTCGAAAAGCTCGAGAGCTTTCCAGCTTTCGACCTCTCCGAAGACGAGTTCTTTCATCGCCACGAATTCGTTCGTCTCGAGGTCGCGCCCAAGGTAGGCGTGACCCTGAGCGCCGCGACCGAGCTCGTGCAAAATTTCAAAGCGCTGGCCGAGGCGCTCCTGCACGGTCATGTCGATATGGGGGTCGGTATCGACCCCCCATTCGGCCTCGATTTCTTGCGTCTCGTCGACGTGGTCGTTAGCCGCCGCCCTCTCGTTGAGTATCTGCCGGCGGATCAGTGCTCTGACGATTTCCCATTCGTGCTCGTCGAGCCGTCCGTCTCCGTTTCGGTCATATTTGAGGATGGCCCCGGGAGTCTGCGTAATCTGGTCGAGCCGGCGCGCCACCTCGCCTTCGATATCGGCATGGTGCGTCACTCGTCGCCTCCGCAACCTTGAACGTCGGGTAAAACTTTGCAGACACTATCCTTGAACTCCTCTTCTTTTTCTTCAGGCACCGCCGGGAACTCGCGGCTGATGCGCATGGTCTGATGGCATGCCCAGAGATTGCGATGCTTGCAGGATTTTTTGCCCGCCGTGAACTCCTCGATATGCCACGGGGGCGAGGTCGTTGTCAGGGGCCAGTCGACGGTGCTGGCCCGCATCCAGATGACCTGCGCGCACGACCATTTTCCGGTGTCGATACAATGCTCTCGCGAGAGGGCACGGCTGACGCGCTCTGAGAATAGCCAGGGTGTGGCGTCGAGTTTCCATGCCCAGTAATAGGCGAGCTCTCGACAAGGGCCACGATACGTCTCGACGGCGGGCTGGTGGCGGCATGCATCTTCGAGCATCTGACCGTATCGGTCGACTTCGCCACGAATCAGCTCATCATCGACATCGATCAACCAGCAGGCGCTCGCCTGGCCTCGCTCACAGGCGATCTCCAATGCCTCTTCGGCACGGTCGAGCCTTCGCCGCTCGCCGATGAAACGATTGGACAGGCGCTCTGCGTAAGCAAGGCATCCCGGGTCAAAGCCCAGATTGCACGCTTTGCGAAAGGTCACGTCGTAATCGGCGACTTTGCCGAGCTCGGGCTCGAGCGCGTCGCGTCGGTCTTTGCTGATCTCGATCCCGAGGGCAAAGCAGGCTTCGGCAACATCGGCGGCGCAGGCTTCATCGAGACGCTCGCGCGGCAGGTCGAGAGGTTCGATCGACCAGAAACCAACGTCGCCGAATGCTTGCAGAGGTTTCGGTTGAGCTTCGTGCAGCGCCCGATAGAGGGGCTCGATGATATCTCGATAAGGGTTTTCGACGAGGGCGCCGATGGCCTTTTCGCAGGCGGGCAGCAGACCCGCTCGACAACTCCTGAGATAAAACGAAGGTTCTGTCGAATCGATGGCTTGACCGACCTTCATGCATACCCCAGACGAGGGATGAGCCTCACAGAAATCTCGGGCCATCTCGATCTCTTCAGGCGCCTTCATCGCGAGCCCGCGACACCCGAGCACAAAACCATCCTCGCAGAGAGTGCTCAGCGCCCTGACGGAATGCTCACTCGGCACCGGATGCTGCCCACCCTCGTCCATCGCAAAGAGGTAGACCGCCCGACATGCCCAGACGTCGCCTTCGTCGCAGAGTTCGGTCGATCTCGCGAGTAGCTCGTCGTGATTTTCGATGACCCTCGACGAATTGCGATGCCGTCCTTTGACGACATAACAGCCGCGGCCGTCGCCCTCGCGACAGGCCTGCGCGGCGACCTGATCGAGATGGCGAACCATGCGCGACGCCGACTCTTTGAGGTCGTCGGTGTCGGTGTACGAGTGCAGATAGCCAAATTTGCGGCAGGCAAATGAATTGCCTCGCGTGCAGAGCTTGCGCATACCGGCCAGACCCGCCTTCCAGTCTTTCATTTGATCGCTGAATTGAATCAGGCCCTGCGCGTGGCTCCCGCAGGCCTGCATATCGCCTGATTCTTCACACTGGCTCTGCCACCGAGACATCTTGAGATTGCGCACGATGTCGGGCATTTCCGAGAGGGTGAGCCCGAGCACGACCAGTCCGATCACCAGGATCGCCAGGTTGCGAGCCAGCCCTTTGAGGCTGTCTGCGAGGCTCGTCTCTTGATGCTGGCCGAGTGCGAACCGGATCTGTGAGTGGCTCAAAAGAGCCGTGAATGCCAGCCCCGGTGGAGCCACGAGTATCGTGATCCAGAACACCTCGAAATTCTGCGAATTTGCAAAGTCGATCAAGGTCGCGACGGTGGGAAGCAGTGCGACGAGCCGCCCGAGATCGGCGGCCCAACTGCTCTTTTTGAACAGGCCGACCCCCGACACCAGCAAGAGCGGCATCCCGAGCAAGATCGTGATGACAGCGGTGAGCACACCAGCTTCGGTCCACTCGCCCCCGCGCCGGATCGACCGCAAGAGCGGCACCATGAAGAAAAAGAAAGGAAACCCCAGCAGAATATATACGAGCCCGGTTGCTTTGAGCACCGGCCCCGTCCAACTCTTGACTTCGGCCACCTGGGACTCTTCGTCCATGGAAACTCGCTCTTTTGCGTATACTTATTTTTAGCCCCCGGGGCGCGGCCGTGCAAAGCCAGATTGGATGTCACGGGTGAATCGGGCATACATTGCGCGACATCTTTGGTTATAGTGAAACCGAGGTTCGCGGCGCCGCCGCCTCCTACTCCCTCGAAGGATGATGATGAAGAAGCTCTTCACGACGATCGCACTCACGATCACGCTCGCACTGCCTGGATTGGCCTCTGCCCAGCAAAAGGGCTTCGGGCTGACGCTCTCGTGCCCGGCCGTGCCGATGGTGACCGCGGTGCTGCTCTCGAATCACATCAGCTACATGGCCGAAGACGACAAGCTCGCAGACCGAGTAGCGAAGGTCTACGCAGAGAGCATCGACCCCACCAGGTCGCTGCTGACGCAATCCGAGTACGACGCGCTCGAAAAGAGATTGAAAAAGATCACGCGCAATGTGCGCCAGGGGCAGTGCGATGATCTGATGAAGCTCAAACATGACCACGTGAAATGGCAAAAAGAGCTCGAGGAGTTTGTGCGCGCCGAGATGAAGAAGGACTTCAAACTCGACGAAACGCTCGAGCTCGAGGTCGATATCGAAAAGCGCAAGCGGCCTACCAACGATAGAGAGCAGGCCACGCTCAGGCGCCAGCTCATTCATTTTCAGATGGCGAATTACCTCGCCGCCAAAACCGAGTTGAAAGAGGCCAAAGAAAAGCTCGTGCATCGATATGAGCTCTTCACCAGGCGCGTCGAGGAGCGCGACCAGAAAGAGGTATTTCGTATCTTCTTGAATGCATACGCGACCTCGCTCGACCCGCACTCGACCTATCTATCGCCAGACGATCTGGCCGATTTCAAGATCCAGATGGAGCTCTCTCTGCACGGCATCGGTGCAGTGCTCTCGAGCCGAGATGGCTACACTATCGTTCAAGAGATCGTTCCGGGAGGGGCGGCGGATCGGCACGGTAAGCTGCGTCCAAAAGACAAGGTCATCGCCGTCGCGCAGGGCAAAGAAGGTGAGCCGGTCGACGTCATCGACATGTCATTGCGTGACGTGGTTAAGAAGATCCGCGGCAAGAAAGGCACCTTCGTGCGACTGACGCTCCTTCGCCCTGGTGGCGATACCGAGCGAATGGAAATCACCATCGAACGCGACAAGATCGACCTGAAAGAGCAGGCTGCCAAACTGCATTGGCGCGAGGTCGAACGCGGCAAGAAGAAACTCAAAATCGCGGTTCTCGAGCTGCCGTCCTTCTATGCAGGACAGGGCAAAGACGCTCGCGACAGTTATGTCGACGTTGCAAAACTCATCGCCGAGGCCAGAGAAAAGAAAGCGGACGGCATGGTGCTCGACCTCTCGCGAAATGGAGGAGGAGCGCTACAGACGGCCGTCAAAATCTCGGGACTCTTCATCGAACGGGGCCCCATCGTGGGCGTCGGCTCGAAGATGAAACAGGCCGACCCTGACGTAATGAACGACCGTGACCCCCGCGTGCAATGGAGCGGACCGCTGGTTGTCGTCACCTCGAGCGTCAGTGCCTCGGCATCCGAAATCCTCGCCGGAGCCCTGCAGGATTACGGCCGAGCCGTCGTCGTCGGCGACCCCTCGACCTATGGAAAAGGAACGGTGCAACAACTCACGCCGCTTCCCCCCGGTCTCGGCGTCGTCAAAGTCACGACTGCGCTTTTCTTTCTTCCCGCCGGAGAGTCGACGCAGCACCAGGGAGTGCCTTCGGACATCGTGATTCCATCGCCGCTCGCCAATCTCGACATCGGCGAGCGCCATATGGACTATGCGTTGGATCCGGTCACGACCAGGGGCTTTTTGACCGCACAGGCCAATGCCTCGAAGAAGTGGAAGCCCGTCGACAAAAAGCTGATCAACGAGCTCACCAAACGCTCGGAGAAGCGCGTTGCCGAAAGCGAGGAATTCAAAGAACTCGCCGAGGATATGAAGGAGCGAGACCCCGACGACACTACGATTTCGATTGCCGAAATCATGAAAGAAAACGGCGGTGATTCGGACTCTGAAGAAGAGAAGGAAGACGAGGAGAAGGAGCTTTCTCTCCAGGTTCGTGAGGCAGTCGAGATCATGGCCGACCAGATCGAGGTTCAGAAGTAGGGCTACGCTAGTGGTCGCCTGCGGTGACACCTTTCTCAGGGGAAAGAGCGCAGCTGGCTTTGCCAGACCGGGTACTTGCCATGGGAATGGGGTGGCTTGTGGGTCAACCTTCCCCTGGGTACGCGGCCGAAGGCCGCAGGAGGATTCAGTATGCGCCTCTTCAATGACCTGTGACTCGCGCGCCGTGTTGGCCGCGCCTGCCATTACTGCTATAGCTTTCGCATGACCGAAGACGAACCCATCACCGGGCCGGTTCCTGGCGCCGACGAAAACGCCAGTGTGTCTTTTGGCGCCAAAAGACCTCGGCGTCTCACGCTAGAATACCTCTTCGACCTACGCGAGCTCGTCGACGATATGCGGGCGCGCACCGGCATCGATGTGAAGAGGTTCGAGATCCACGATCCGACCCCCGACGTCGTGGTCGAGCTGATGGAAGCCGGGCTGGGCTCTTACGTTCCCGAGCTGGTTCTGAGCTTCTACAAAAGCGTCAGTGACGGTCTCGAGCTGGTCTGGGAGTTCGAAGATGACGGTGAATCGAAGCCCGGCGGGCATATCAACGTGCTGAATTTCGGGCGGGTCTTTGGCTCGTGGCTCGACGAGCTCTGGGGCGTCACCGCCGAGGACGCCGACGAGGCCGAAGTCGATTTTTCGTGGGAGCTACGGGCGCTCGAAGCCCTGAACGTCGGCGATCGAAAGCTCATGACGGTGATGCACGTCGCCGAAGAAAAACCTACCTACGAGCTCTACTTTCACGACCCGCGTGGCTCGACGCATCGGCTCGATATCGACTTTCTCGATTATTTCGAATGTCTACTCGACACGCGCGGCTTCTACGGTTGGCAATACCTCGTAAGCGACGTCGACTTCGACGATGTTCCGTATGCTGCCGAGCGCGCCCGCGAGTTCCATCGTGTAATGCCGAAGCTCTTTCCGGGCCAGAATTTCTCGCGGTATCGGAACCCTGACCGAGTCGACATGACCGAAGAGTAGTAGCCTTAACGCCGCGCGCTCTTTGGCCGAAACGCCTCGACGACGTCGGGGTTCGTCTCGACGTACGGCCCTTCCAAAAGCTGAATGCAGTACGGAATCGACGCCATCAGCTCGTCGAGTATCTCGCCGATCGCCTTGGGCTGACCCGGCAGATTCACGATAAGCGTTTGCCCCCGAATGGCCCCAACCTGGCGCGAGAGAATCGCGGTCGGCACGTATTGCAGGCTGATCATTCGCATCTTTTCGCCAAACCCCGGTAATTCCTTATCAGCCACGTCGAGGGTCGCCTCGGGCGTCACATCACGCTTGGCCGGACCGGTGCCTCCGGTCGTGAGAATGAGATGGGTGCCACCATCGGCGAGCTCTTTCAGAGCTTCCGAAATCTGGTCGCGTTCGTCGGGTACGATGCGCAATTCGGGCTCGAATGGACTCCTCAGCCCTTTCTCCAGCCAATCGACGATCGCTGGGCCACTCAGGTCTTCATATTCGCCGCGTGATGCGCGATCGCTGACGGTGACGACACCCACTCGGAGTACTTCTTGAAAAGTCTGCGTGTCTGAACTCTGCATGTCTAGGGGCTTGGAAGGGGAGTAATGGATGGAAGGGCGGTTCTTTTCTGGGACCAATTTGGGATGTTTTTAAAAAAGTCGCAACGAAAATGGCGTTTGGCTGAGAACATGATTCTCATCGAGCATCACTGGAGTGGAATGAGCTCACTCACCGAAAAAAGCCGTACTATTTAGGTCTCTTGCTCGATTTTTGTGCATATTGGCGCTACTCTCCGGTCATATCGGAGAAGATCGTGCGCGTAGGCGTCTGGAAAATTGCACTCACAGCATTTTTGGCTGTGCTGGCCATCGTGATCTCGGTGGGCTTTATTGCCATCGAGGAGTGGTGGGCCCCTCGAGAACCATGGCAGTACGTAGGCGGCATCGTTCTGGCCGTCTTCGGACTTTTTGCAGCGTTCTGGTTCTGGGCTACACGCGCCGAGAAAGAAGCCGGTTCCGAAGAGGTCGAGGCCTTGATGATCGAGCGCCTCTCGGGGCTGATCCTCCTGCTCGTCTTTGGCTTTGCTGCCCTGGGAATCAGCGCGGTCTGGGAGTCTGAAAATGCCCGTGCATGGGCCCTCGAGCATCTGGCGGCCGAAGAAAGCGGATTGATGGCTCGAGCCCTCGATGATCCGAGTACGAAAGTTCGTCGTGTCGCGTGCAAATCGCTGTTCGAATATGGGCTCGCTCCCTTCGAATCGCGACTTCACGCCGCACTCGACCCCGATCCCGACGCAGCCTATGAATGCCTGCAGCACGCCGCCGAAATCGACGCCAAAGGTCATCGAGTGATCGCCACTCGACTCGTCTACGGATGGCAGACCGCGATGATGCGCGCCGATTCACTTTCGAGCTCCAAGGCCTGTGAGGTCGCGCAATACATGCCCGAGATGGCAGCGATTGCCGAGACGAAGCCCGGGGAGTCGGCGCTTCTCCAATGCGCTCTCAGCGCCGACCGCGAAGAGGTTCGCGCCTGTTGCGGCGAAACTCTGGCAACTCGCGGAAAGCTACTCGATCATTTCGACAATCCCGAAGCTCTCCCGGCCGAAGACGCCGCAAGGATCTTCACCGAGATGGTGCTGCTCGCCTTCGAACCCGACGTTGGTGACGAAACAGCTCAAAAGACGGCATCCGAGCTCGAAATGAGCACCGAAGACGGAAAAGAGTTTGTGGTTCGAGTCGGCTGCGAGCTTTTCGAAGCAGGCTTCAAACGCGAAGTGGTACGAGGATTCGTGCCGGTACTCGAGAGTGATGCCTGCAACCTCAACGAAGAAACACAGCTCTTCTTTTCGGCCGTCGAACCATGGCCCGTCCTCTGCGACGAGATGGCTCGAAAGCCTGCGACCGGCGATGTCGAGGGAGAGATGTGCGAGCGAATTCAACGCACTGTGCAGGATGCCGCGATCAAGCGCGCCAGCAATATCCTCTCGGCTGCGACGCGCGCGATGTATCTCGAAGCAGTCGCGAATACGCTCGAGACCAATCTTGGATTCGTCGCCTCTTCGAAACGTCGCGAAGATCCGAATCACTTTTCGAATATCGAGATCATCCGTTTCTACGAGAAGAAGGATGTGGATCATATCATGGGTCGTAGAGTACCGCGCGCCTGCTATAGCCTGCGCAACGATATGATGAACGCCCACCGTCGAGGCGGAATCGCGCAGGACGAGCTTCAATACGATATTGATCCGCGGGGCTGCGTTCCCGAAGGCCTCGACCGAGACCGCACCCTCGAAGACCGGGTGCGCGACGATTTCGGAGCAATCGCCGACATCCAATCGGGACGAGCGTTTTCGAGCGAAGACCAACCCAATCGCGGAAATGAACGCGAGAGCACGCGCCTGCGAGAGCGCATGCGTCAGAAGTACGGAAAAGGTGCTTATAAAGCCGGCGAGCGACGCTTTCAAAAAGAAATGAAAAGGATGCGTGGACGATGAGTAGCCAGACCAGAGAAAAGGGGTGGGCCCTGCTCGGAGGATGGTGCATCGTCGCGATCTTTCACGTTGTGATGGTCGCGATCTTCTCCATCGCGCTCGCCTGGCTCATTGCTCCGCTCGAGATCGCCTGGTGGAGCTATAAATTCGCATTGACCGAAGAAGCCTTTCGCGAACTCACGCTGCTGAAAACAGCGCTGCACGTGGGTCTTGCGTCATGTCTCTGGGCAATGATCTATCTGATCGGCTCATGGGCGGTCGCGAATTTGCGCGAGACTCGGCGTACGATCCGGGTTTCTCGCGGCACCGCAATGACGGAGACATTGATCGTCATCCCGGTATTCTTGTTGCTCTGCTTTGGGCTTGCGCAGCTGGCGATCAATAACATCACGGGCATTCTCGCCAATGTCGCCGCGTATCAGGCGGCACGCGCAGCATGGGTATGGCAGGGTGAGCAGGGGGTCACGCGCGTCGGCGCAGTCCCGTCGAACGAAGCCAGAGATCGCGCTCGCATCGCGGCCGCGCTGGTGATGACACCTGTCGCTCCCGGCGAGTTTGTGGGTAACCCGTTCATCAGCGATGAGCCAGCCTCGCGTATGCGAAACTCGCTGGCCAAGGCCAATATCCCGCTCGTTGGCGCGGCGATCCCCAGTGGGGTAGCGACGATTGGAACCAACGTCTTCGGGACCGGCTTGAACGACCCGTTTGAAGACACCTCGTTCATCGCGGCGCTCGATACCTCCCACTACGCGGTGCGCGGCATCCGAAAATACACGCACGCGTGGCACGCGACCAACATACGGGTACGAGACTCACAGCGAGGCGAGACGAGTGTTCGATTGCGGTATCGGCATTTCGTGGCGATGCCCCTGATGGGGCGCCTCTTCGGTAATTTCTCGGTGATCGGATTCAGGCCCGGTTATTATTCGCGTTTCGAACGCGAATACGGGTTCCAATCGCTTTCCGAGACCCCGCCCAACGCACAATTGCCATCGGGAACCCTACTCGATGGCGTCATCAGCGGACCCTCCTTTGAGGGCGCCATCCGAGACGAAGTGGGGGATTTCTGATGCGAAAAATCTCTCCATGGATGCTGGGGCGACTGCGCGGGCTTCACGGCGATTCGAGCGGTGCCATCGCGATGCTCATGCTCGCCGCCGTCATGATTCTGATGATGATGGTCTGGGTCGTCATGGATGCCAGCATGGCCGCCAACGACAAGCTCGAGGTGCAATCGGGCGCCGACGTTGCAACCTACAGCCAGTCGGCCGTCGAGGCGCGTTCGATGAACATGATCGCGTTCGCGAATATCGGAAAGCGAGTCACCTTTGGCATGACGTCGTTCTACCTTGCGCTCTGGTTCGCGCTCGCCGAAATCACGCTGGTCGCCATCGTACTCGCCGTTGCCTGCTGGGTGGCCAACGTCTTCGCCCTCGGCTCGATCTCGGACATATGTACCAAGCTCACAGAGTTCGCAGCCGAAGCGGTGGGGACGGTGATCGCGGAAGCCCCCGATCTGGCGACCTTTATCCGATTGATGAACGGGTACTATGCCGACGATGTGCAGGGCTTTGACGATTACCAGGCCTACATGACGGAGATCACGCCGTGGTGGGGATTCATGGAGGCCATGGCTCGTGGCGGCCGAAATGGCGCAACCGTAACGGCCTCGTGGCCCCCGCCCGCCGAACTCACCGGCGGAAATCTCGGGCTGGGAGCCGGCATGACCGACGCACTGCCTGCCGGGCCAATCACCGATGATCGCAACGCCTTTGCGGGCTACACCGACATGTGTTTGCGCCTCTACTCGGAATTCGATTTCGTCGTATATATGGCCGAATATCCGCTCAAAAACGGGCTCGCCGGGGAGCTGACGGATGGAGCAGTCTTCGATAAATGGCGACCCGTGTTGCAGGGGCTCATGTGGGTTCTTGCGCTTCCCAATCTCATCGTAAGTGGCTGCCTGATTAGCGGACCATGGCTGGGCCAGGCCGCGGCTCCGTACTGGGTTCCCGATTCGATGAAAGGGTCGCAATCCGACTGGATGATGGCCGCTTCGAATATGGCGATTGGCTATCAGCCGAACCCTGACCGCATGGGCGATAACGCCGACAAAAAGAAATACAGCTACCTTGGTGAAGACCCGCGCACGCTCATCCCGCTGATCTACGAAGCCGGTGGCTACTGGGCGATGGCTCGCTCAGAGATTTCGTTTCAGGATGGGACGCCCGACCTCTGGAAGGCCTCCTGGACGGCACGCATGCGCCCTGTTGCACTTCCCGGCGAGTGGTCCGCGTACGGCAACGATGTCGACCTGCGCAACGCCTGGCGAGATGTCGCACCGTGGATGGCACTGGCCGGAGGTCTTGTGAGCTTCATCACTGATGGAAACGATCCGGCACAGGCCCTCACCGGCCTCGGGGCAGACGTGATTCGAGCCGATGCTGCCTTTGGGTCCCTCGACGATACCGACGTGGAGGGGGTCGCCAAATGAGCCATCGGAACTCTGAACCTGGAGTCTTCGGAACCCGCCAGCTATCGGATGCATCGCTGCGTCGCAGAGTCTTGGGCCGAGTCTTCGGGACCCGCGAAGCGAGCCGACGAAATCATGATACAGGTGTGCTCCT
>CAYFTY010000058.1:0-10963 GCA_964346045.1 uncultured Bradymonadales bacterium
AGATCATGCCAGACCATCGAGCTGGCGATGGGCCCGATGCAATGCGTGGCATCTCGCGTTTTCGAGGTCGAGTCGAGCGACGTCGATGCAAAGAAAACATGACGATCCTTCCGTCGCAGCGCCGAGTTGTATGCGGGCGCGTGCCTCTTGATTTCGTCGGCTTCGAGCAGGGCAGCCTCGAGGGGAGTCGCCGTCTCGGTAACGTCGATTTCGAAGACCTGCGACACCAGCTCCAGTTTATTCGATCCCTGTCCGCGCTTTCCCCGATAGTAGCTATTCACGCGCGATTTGAGATTGGTGGCCTTTCCGACGTAGAGCACCGTTCCATCGCGCCCTTTCATGCGGTAGACGCCGGGCTTCTGCGGCATCGCAAGCCTGGTCTCACGGGCCAGCGGGAAGATGCGTTCGGTCTTGGTCGCAGGTTTTTCGAGGTAGGCCTCGAGCTCTACGAGCGTTTCGACGCCTTCGCCTTCTAGTTCGGCGACGAGCTCAGACCAGATGAAGCCTGTCGTTTCGACGTGCTCATGCGCTCTCTTTACCTCGTGCATCGGTGCTCCGAGATAGCCCGCGACGGCTCGAATCCCCTTGCGTGGAAGACCGGCGAGCGCTCGTTTGGCGATCGCATGAGTACAGATCCATCGCCGGCCCGCATCGGTGGCCATTCGATCGATGAACGCCCTCTCGTAGCGAGCGTAATGCGCGAGCGCGAAAGGCGTATTGGCCTCGTCCCACGCCGCTCTCAACAAGCGTGAAACCTCGTCGAGCGAGGGTGCTCCAACAAGGTCTTCGTCGCGAATGCCGGTGATTCGTGAGATCCGCCTGGGGATCGATTCACCCTCGGGCAGCGCGACGCGATATTCGGTGATGTCGTCTGGCCCCGGCGGTTGAAGCGCCGTGCCTGCGGCCCAGGCCACCTCCAGAAGCTCCCCGGTGTCGAGATTGGCCGCCGTCGCTTGAACGTCAAAGAAGATGACCCGCATTTCGTCGAGTCGCTTGGGGCTCGACGTTGCCACGTTTTGATTCGCTTCCATGCTTTTCCGGTCCCGTGCGACACGTTCGAAATTACACTGAACGAAATATCAGTTCAAGAGCGGGTAGGGCCGACATCGAGTTTGTCGCGGTCGCCTCAAGGCTTCCGATCGGATTGAGGGCGCCTCATCTGACTTCTCGGCAGTCTGCTCCTTGCTTCCATGCAGGCATGTGACTACGTTCGGCGAGCCTGAACGGAGTTGTCGCGCATGTCCCATATCATCGAACATCTGGTCGTCGGTCCCTTCATGACAAACGTCTACGTTTTTGGCTGCACCGAGACTCATCAGGGCGCGATCATCGACGGCGGAGGAAACGCCGAAGGACTGCTCGAGCTTGCGCGAAAACACGAGCTCGAGATCGACAAGATCCTGCAAACTCACGCGCATATCGACCATATCGCCGCGCTCGGTGCGTTGAAGCCAGAGACCGATGCTCCGATCTACATGCATCGCGGCGATGAATCGCTCTATCAGGCAGCACCGCAGCAAGCGGCGATGTTCGGCGTACAAATTGATGCGCTTCCAGCGATCGACGAGTGGCTCGAAGAAGACGATACCGTCGACGTCGGAAGCTTCGAGGCGCGAGTCATCCATCTGCCCGGGCACAGTCCTGGCGGTATTGGCTTCTATTTCGAGAGCATCGACACCATCTTCAGTGGCGACGTCCTCTTTGCCGGAAGCATAGGCCGAGTCGATCTTCCGGGCGCAGACATCCCGGCCATGAAAGCATCGCTCGACCGTCTGAAATCCCTGCCAGACGATACGCGAGTCCTCTCGGGACATGGACCGGAGACCACGGTTGGGGCCGAGAAGAAACGCAATCCATTCTTATTGAGAGACTGGGCATGACGCGACGCGCCGGCTTTGACATCGGCGGCACCAACGCCCGACTTACGATTTTTGACGATGGGTGGAACGAGATCGCGAGCCGACGCGAGCGGATCCGCGGGCGCACGACGCCCGAAGAAATCGTGTCGACTCTGGTTACGATGCTCGAAGGTCACGAGGTCGAGAGCGTCGGCATCGGGATCGCGGCGCAGCTCGACCGGCAGGGAGCGGTGGTGGAGAACGCTCCGAATCTGGGCTGGCGGGATGTGCCGTTCGGGCAGCTCTTGCGGGCCGAAATCGACTCTCCGGTGCGTATCGTGAACGATCTGAGCGCGCTGGTCTGGGGCGAATACAAGGCCGGTGCCGTCGAAGGCGTCGATGACGTGCTGGCAGTCTACGGCGGGACAGGTATCGGTGGCGCCATCATTTCAGACGGCCGACTCATCGAAGGAAGCGGCGGCAAGGCCGCAGAGATTGGACACGTCAAAGTCGTCGTCGGGGGTCGTCGATGCGGCTGCGGGCAGCGCGGATGTCTCGAGGCTTATGCGGGTGGCGTGCACCTCGAGCGGCAGGTCGCCGAAATCGCCCCCGAGCTGGCCCGCGACGAATCGGTCGACCTCGCCGAGGCCGACGAGCGCGCCCGGCACCAGGGACCGCTCGCCGAGCTCTGGGAGCGCATCACCGATATGCTGGCGATCTCGATCGCCAACGCCGTTACGCTTACCAATCCCAGGGTGCTTCTCCTCGGGGGCGGTGTCTTTGCAAACCTCGATTATCTCGTCGACCGCATGCTGCGAAAGACGACTCCACTGGTGCTCGAAGCATCGCGCGACGAACTTGAAATTCGCTTTGGAGCACTCGGCGATGACGCCGGCGTTCTCGGAGCAGCTGACCTCGCAAGAGACTTGATATGAAGCTCGAAGAAAAACATCTTTTCATCACCGGTGGCGCGCGTGGGATCGGTCGCGCGCTCGCCGAAGCCGCGCTCGCAGAAGATGCGCGAGCCGTCGTACTCGTCGATCGTGACGAAGCAGTTCGCGATACCGCGAAAGAACTCGGCGAAAAGACCATGTCGGTCGTCGCCGACGTGGCAGATGAAGAAGCGATACAACATGCTGTCGAATCAGCGCGCGGCGCTTTTGGCCCGATCGATGTGATGGTCTGCAATGCGGGCGTCGCCTACGCTGGAGATATTCACTCGCCCAACGAGCAGTGGAAACGGGTCTGGGATGTAAATGTGATGGCGCACGTCTTTGCCGCTCGTGCCGTACTCGACGAGTGGCTCGAGCGCGGGGAAGGCTATTTTGTCAGTGTCGCGTCGGCGGCCGGACTTCTCACGGCGCTCGGGGCCGGGCCCTACTCGGTGACCAAACATGCCGTCGTAGGACTCGCCGAGTGGATGTCCGCAACTTACGGCGCGAGAGGGCTACGGGTATCTGCCCTCTGCCCCCAGGGTGTCCGCACGCGCATGCTCGAATCGTACGAAGAACACGTGAGCCCGGTGCTGCTCACCGAGAACGCGGTCGACGTCGAGGATGTCGCCCATGCGTTTGTCCAGGGTCTCGACGAAGAACGGTTTTTGATCACCCCCCATCCTGAGGCAGTCGAGTATTTTCGACATAAGGCTCAGGATTGGGACCGCTGGCTCGGGCGCATGCAGGGCCTGCAACAAGAGTTTATCGACAAAAATGAATAGTGCGACGCGCGACAACGTCCAACGCACGTCAACTCTGCCTACGAACAAGAGGAAGACATGAATCGAAATGTATGGAAATACGGCGTTTTGGCGCTCATTACGTTTGCCATGGCGTGTGGCGGTCCACAATATGTTCGCGACACCGACGAGCCCGAACTCGATGAGTACGCGATGAGCCTCAAGCTCGATCGCAAAGATCTCGATCGGCTCTATGAAGAGAATGCCGACGCACTGATGGCCTCGTCGATCGCCAAGACCTGGGAGCGGCAGGCCGCGTCCAACAGTGCGCCTGTCGTCGCGATCTTTCCGATGCGCAATGAGACCTCCGAGCATATCGAGTCGCAACTCGACGCGCTCCTCTCAAAATTCGAGACCGATCTCGTCAACAAGAGTCCGGCGGATGTCGTGAGCTACGAAAATCAGCCCGACCTCATCGCCGAGATCAAACGTCAGCAGTCCGATGCGTACGATCCATCGCGGCTTGCGACCTACGGTCGACAACTCGGGGCGCAGTATTTCGTGACGGGCAAGGTCTACGACTCGGCCGAGAGGGTCGATGGTGAGCGCCGCGTGCAATATTTCATGTTCGTGCAGGTCATCGACGTATCGACCGGCGCGATCAAATTTCAGAACGAGTCAGGCCTGACCAAGGGCTACATCAGATAACGGAACGGCTTTGCCGACTCGTCTCTACAGCGCTTCGAGTGATCCACGCGATGATCGCCCCACGTGCGCCTCGCTCGCTATCGCTCTGCGCGCTCTGCTCGGCATCGTCTGCGCATGTACGGTCGGCTGCTCGACCTATTCGGATAAGATGCGCAAGGCGCAGCAAGACTTTGCGTTTGGCCAGGCCGAGCTCGCACTCGAAGACCTCAACGAATTGCTCGAGGTCGATTCGGCCAACGATCTGCCCGAATCCCTCGATGGCGAAGAGCCGCTGCTTTTGCTCGAACGGGGAACGATTCTGCAGGGCCTGGGCAAATACGAACTCGCTGCTCGCGATATGCAGATCGCCGACGAAAAACTCGACCTTCTCGACCTCTCGTCGAGCACCGGAGACGATCTGGCCAAATGGCTCTACTCCGAGTCGGCGACCCGGTATCGCGCGCCACCCTACGAGCGTCTAATGCTCAATACACTCAACATGATCAACTTCATGGCGGCCCGAGATTTCCAGTCGGCCAAGGTCGAGGCTCGTCGCTTTCAGATCATGGAAGCGTATTATCTCGACGAGGGCAAAGAAGATCTGGTGCCGGGCATACTGGCGCTCGGCAATTACGTCGCCGGTTGCGCCTTCGAGGGTGCACGCGATTATTCCGTGGCGACGCGCTATTACAGCAGGGCCTGGCACTTTGGGTTTCGCGAGGCTGATTTTCGAAAACGCCTCGAGGCGCTCTACCGCGTGAGCGCCTGGGGAGGCCAGGAACTCGACTGGCGCACATCAGGCATCGACGCTATCCGCGCAGTCGCCAAATCCAAAGGCGCGCTCAGTGCGGCCAACTACCGCGAGCAATTCGTTTCGAATGAGGTCCTGATTTTCGTGCAGTCGGGGCTCTCGCCATGGAAGCGAGCCGAACGCGTACCGATCGGGCTCGCCATTACCTACGCCGCCTCGCATCCCCGGTATTTCTCGAAGGCCGAGCAGCGTCGGGCCAACGAACTCGCGACCTCCGGGGTGCTCAAATGGTTGAACTTTCCGCAGCTCACCTACGAGGGGATTCCGCCCGGCAGGCGCGCTTCGATCCAGATCGATGGCGGACGTACGCGCACCGATTTTTCGGTCGATGTCGCGAGTGCTGTCGAAGCCGGCTGGAACGATGTGGCCGGGCCTCTGATCGCCGCGGCGCTCACGCGTATGGTCACGCGGGCAGTCGCCGGCGCAGCCACCCGGGAGATCACCAAATCGGCCGCCCAGGGTGAAGGATCGGGAACCGCAAGCCTGCTGGGGATTCTAGCCCAGCTCTTCGTCGAAGGAACGCTGACGGCCATGGACAAACCGGACACTCGCAGCTGGACGACACTGCCCGCCAACGTCCAGGTATTTCGCATCCATGTCAAAGGCCAGAGAACCACCATCAAAACGACCGTCGGGGGCATCACGCAGCAGAAGACTGCCGAGCCCCGTTCAGAAAACCTGACCATTCTCAACTTCTCGAAGTTTCGATAAACGGAGGACCCGATGAAAAAGCACCAACACAAACCGAGGGCGATGACGATCGCGCTCGTCGCCTTGTTCATGTTGATCGCATCTGATGCATTCGCGCTCGACGCCTACAAAGACCGGCGCGGTCTCTTTGCAGGGATCGGGCTCGGCGGCGGATACGGCAGCGCCAACGTCGATCCCGGCAATGAACTCACCGGCCTCGAAGAAAGAGACGTCGGTCTGGCCATGCGCCTCGAAGTCGGTGGCGGAGCCTTCCAGAACCTGACCATCTCGGGCCAGTTCAACTGGTGGCTACGAAGCGTCCAGATGAACGGCAAGACGCTCAGCCACGATCACACCAATTTCCTGGGCACCGTCTCGTTCTTTCCCCTGGATTTCGTATATGTCACCGGCGGAGTTGGAATGGCGTATTCGTCTTTCGAATCCGAGGTCAACGGCATTCGAGTGCGTGACTATTCTGAGCTCGGCTTTGGCCTCAAGGGCGGAGCAGGCCTCGAATTCTGGGTCAATGGCACGATCGCCGCCGGGATCGAGGCCTCGTACACCCGACATTTCTACAGCGAGGCGTCGTTCGACACGGTAACAGGCGGGCTCACGGTGCGATGGTATTGATTTCGAAGCTCGTGCCCCAACGAGGAGCGATCCTCGCGCAAAAACTCCTTGCATTGTCAGAGGCCGTTCCTTAGTATCGCGGCCCCTCTGCGTAGGGATTTTTTGACTGGAATTGTTTGAACACGCCTCGACGGCGAAGAAACACGGAACGAATCATGCGAGAAAAAATCCGATTGGTATCGTCGGCTGGAACGGGCTACTTCTACACGACCACGAAAAACAAGCGGAAGACGCCCGACAAGATCAAGATCAAGAAGTACGATCCCGTGATCCGCAAGCACGTCGAGTTCGTCGAAGCGAAGATCAAATAAATGGATGAGGGCTGCCTGGCAGCTCACACGATAGAGGAAGTCCAATGGCAAAGTATCAACGAATCAACTGGCGGCGACGACGCAAAATCGATCCTTTCGAACAAAATCCCTCGTGGAAGATCGACTACAAGAATCCCGAGCTCCTCAAGCTCTTCGTGACCTCGACGGGTAAGATCCTTCCCCGTCGCATCACGGGTGTGAGCGCTCGGAATCAGCGCAAGCTGCGCAAGGCGATCCTTCGCGCACGTCAAATCGCTCTCCTGCCGTACACCACGCACAAGACCTGAGATTCTTCGAAATCTTGTTTATGAAGCCTCGCACCCGCTCGGGTACGGGGCTTTTCGTGTTTCAGAGCCTTCTGCGGGCAGCGGGCAGCAACAACCTGAATGAAGGAGGGAAAAGGTGTTCCACCTCGGAACATAAGGCGAACTCGTTCGGCCAAAAGGGGCAAACATCAAACTCTCTTCTGCGACCCGTTAATTTTCTATAAAATTTTGTAGAAATTATTTTCACGCTTTGATAGGATTCTTTTCGTCAAAGGGTTCAACCGTTGTCGGAACCACCTCATGCGTGGTAGTTGATTCCGCATCGCACCCCATGAATCCGAGGACGCGAATGCGCGTGCTGATGGCGGCATTCACGATATAGACACTGGATGGCACTTTCGTTATCTTCGAGAGGACTTCGCCCGCCGGGTTCGACAGGACGCGGGCACAGACAGGTACAGAACATATGAACGCAAACGCGATTCGAATAGCAACAGCACTCGCGCTCGCCGGGCTGATGCTCACGAGCTGCAATTCACATCCCGTCACGGTCTCGGCCGTGGCCGGTGTGGTCGAGCGGCAAGAGCGAACCACGATCGAAGGCACTCAGGCGATGGATATCCTCTGGGTCATCGATAACTCGGGTTCGATGTGCCAGGAGCAGAAGATCCTGCGCGAGAACTTTCAGCAGTTCATCGACGAGATTCGCGAAACAAACCTCGATTTCCACATCGGGGTGACGACGACCGACATGAACCCGACGTATCCGCTCGAGCCTGTCGCGTCTCCGGGAATCCTGCAGTCGAAACCCCAGCCGGTTCCTGGTTTCGACCAGAGCTGCCAGCTTCGCGTCAACGACCAGGGTCAGCTCGTCGAAGGCGATTATCAGCCGATTCGCGATGCAATCTCGCAGGCCGTCGAATGTATGGCGGCCCCCAATCAGAGTGCGTTCAATTGGTCGGACGCCGAGATCGAATGTGCGCTCACCGGGCGTCCCATGGGCTGTGAGATCGCCTCGGCTGGATGCGGCGGAGCCAATCAGGCCTGCGCCGCCGAAGACCTCTTTCCAGACCCCGGCTCGTACCGCTCGATCTCGAAAGTTCTGCGAAGCGCCGATTACCGTGACCAGACGGGCGCTCTCGACGTCGCTCGACTGCAGGCAGACTTTGCATGCATGTCGCTCGTCGGAACGCGTGGTTTCGGTGTCGAGACGGGGCTGATTGCTGCGGCAGAGGCTGTGAGCCCGGAAAATACGGGTGGCTCGGTCGAGACTCCCGAAAACGACTCCGCGCCCAATCACGGGCTTGTTCGACGCGATGCACGCTTTGCTTTGATCTTCGTCACCGACGAGAACGATTGCTCGCATGCGGGCTCACGCGTCTCGGAGCGGTCGACCACGGTCTATCGTGATCCGGCACGTCCCGAGCTCAACACCATGACCGATTGTGGCGGTGATATCTGCGAAGTGGCCAACGCCGAGGGCGAGGTGAACTCACCCTTGATCCCGATCGAACAGCTCAAACAGCAGTTCCTCGAAAACCTCGCCGAAACGAAAGGCCGCGAACTGGGAACTGACTTCCAGGAAAATGAAGTTCTGGTCGCCTCGATCCACGGAAACTCGCAGCGCTACGCCGGCGACGTCAATCTCGATCAATGCGAAGCAGGTGGTGATTTCTCGGGCCTCGTGAGTCCGACATGCGCCACCGCACTCGGGGTCGCGTTCTCGGGCGACCGATATGAGCGCTTTCTGCGGTCGTTTCCCGAAGGTAATTTTTACCCGAATCCGAACGAACAGAACCCCGATGCAGCGCTTACGGGCTGGATGTGCACCGGCGACTTCGGCCCGGCACTGCAAGCCATTGGTGAATTCCTGATTACGGACAGCGGCGGATGCGTCACCGCGCCGATCCTTCCTTGCGCAGGCCCGATGGACACGAGCTGCCCGCCCAAGCCTTACGGACAGGGTGCCGGAGAGTGCCTTCTTCTGCCCAACAGTGATGCGGTGATGGGGGCCGAGCCCGAATATTACTGTGACAGTGGTATCCAGCTTCGAACCGAGGTCACCAACCCGACCGGCGATGTCGCCGAGCAGCTCATTAGCACCGGGTATTGCATCGAAGATAGCATTGGTGACCGCACCTTCCCCAACGGCTGCGTCATCGCTCGCGATCGTTATAGCTGGCTGCCGTGCCCCAGTGGCGCAGCAGGCCTGAAGCTCGAGTGGGTCGACGGCACCGTTCAGGCAACGAACGCTCTCGCCGGTACGTCGCTGCAGATCCGCTATAACAGCGTGAGCTCGCAGGCGCCTCAGCAGCCTCAGTGACGACGTTTGGCTCCTTTTTGAGGCCGTCCTCACGGGCGGCCTTTTTTATGTGGCGCGAAACGTACCCAGAGTTCCATCAGCGATTGCCACCTCATCTTTAGGTCGTTAACATACTTTTAACATGTCGAAGGCTTGATTTTTGTCTGCAGATCTGGTCGATAGGGGACGTGAAATATCTGCCAGCTGGAGAGCCGGCCGGGGGACGAACAAGGGGACGGTCCGAATGCAGGATCGAAAGACGTACGAAAAAAGACGGAGGGAATACGCAGAGCGACTGCCTGCGCATTACTGCGCCTCGTGTACGTCGGTGACCTATCCCGAAGACGAGACATGCATCGAGTGCGGTGCCAGGGCGCCCAGCGACGGATGGCCGTCCATCCAGGACGGCTTCGACCCGTGGGTAGGACGTGTACTCGACGGCCGCTATCTGCTGACACGACGCGTCGGCCAGGGAGCAAGCGGTAGCGTATACCGTGCCGAATCGCTCGCCATTTCGCGCGAATTTGCGGTCAAGGTGATCAACTTCAAGCAGGCTCCATCTGGTATCGAGCCCGAACAGATTCGAGCTCGTCTGCATCGAGAAATCGAAGCCATCAGTCGCCTGCGAAATCCGCATGTCGTGCCTTTTTACGAAGTTCTCGAGCTCTACGATAATTTCGTGGGCATCGTGATGGACTTCGTGGACGGAGACACCCTCGAAGAAAAGGTGCGCCGAGAAGGCCCGCTCTCAATGAGCCGAGCCGGGCGTCTTCTGCGTCAGATCGCCAACGGTGTGCACGAGGCTCATGAAGTTGGCATGATTCACCGCGATCTGAAGCCCGAAAACCTGATGGTCGAAATCATGCCGGCGGGCGACGATTTCGTGCACATCCTCGACTTCGGCATCGTACGCCTCGAAGACGGTGTGAGCATGACCAAAGGGTTCCTCGGAACTCCTCTCTACGCCAGCCCCGAGCAGGCGATGGCCGCCGACGTCGACCGGCGAAGCGATATCTATAGCCTCGGCGCGATCTTCTTTTATCTGCTCACCGGGAAGCCGCCTTTCGTCAGTGACAACGTCTACGAAATCCTGAGGGCGCACGTTCGCACGCCAGCACCAAAGCTGAGAGCAGCTCTCCCCGAGCGGGGCTTCCCGCCCGAACTCGAAGATCTCGTCGATGCGATGCTGGCCAAGTCGCCGACCAATCGACCGCAAACCCTCGCCGAAGTCATTGGTCGTATCGATCATCTACTGAACTCGGGGATGCTCGATGAATCCTCGATCGACAAGGATTCGCCTCCTTCGGACGAGAGGACAGCACGTACCAGTCAAGAGATGAAGGCGATCAAAAAGGACCGGAAGCGGCCCAACACGGGGCCGCAACCTGCGGTGAAACTCAAGCCCAACGGCTCGGATTCGAGTGAGGGCGAGTTCCATCGCGATCGTGAAGATAGCGATTCATTTGTCGTGAGTTCAGCGCGTGACCAGACCGGTCCTAAGGCTGCGATTTTCAAACGCAATCCGTCGCGCAACAGCCTTCGCGAATTGGTCCACAAGAGCAAGCAGACGCTCGATAACGTCGAGTTCGACCGGCGACTACAGTCGGATACCGGTGTCTTTCCGGTCGGGATCGAAATCGAAGACGGCGTCGTCAAATGTGCCTGCGATCGTAATGGAGTCATGATTGTCGCAGACGAGCAGCACGTAGTTCACGTGGCTGGACCGGATGGAATCGAGGCTGTCCTCGAAGCC
>CAYFTY010000059.1:0-10959 GCA_964346045.1 uncultured Bradymonadales bacterium
CAGAGAGAAGCGAATGCAAAATGGTACGTGTCCGGGCATCTACTCTTTCCGGAAAAAGCGCTGCTCCCACTCGCTGACGAGGCTCGGGTCCTTGCGGAAGAGGAGTAGCAGATATTGATCGTCGAAACGGGTGATCGGCCGCAGCAACTCGGCCACCCAGGGCATCCCTTCGGGCCACCGGTCCTCATCGAGATCGCCGATCTGGAACTCGGGCGAGGACCGTATGACCACCATGCCGTCGTCACGGTCCACCCGCACAGGATCGGGCGGAGCGGAAAGCAACCCTTCATCCAACTTGTCGGCCTGTTCCACTGACAAAAACGTCAGCCAACGCGCACCGCGCGACAACATGCCGATTTCCCCTGCCGTCCACTGGTTGTTGGGTACGTCGAAGCCCGGAAAGCGCAGGGCTATGGGCGCAATGACATCACCCGATTCGCGTTTCTTTCCCGTCGGTACGAGGGCAGGTGCGGCGTATCCGGTATCGAACGGAAAATCCGCAGCAATCTTTCGAAAGAGCGCTTCCCAGTGCTCCGTTTCTTTCGTCGAGTCCGGGAGCGGGACGCAGAGCTCGAGCAGGTTGGCACGGGGATAGTCCTCATGACGGGCCGCGAGATTGGTGGACCAGAGCAACGAATAATCGGGCGCGCGATCGGTTGGACCGACGCTGTGGAAGTGAGCATTCTCTTCACCGGCCCCTTCGATCTCCTCGTTCAGTCGTTTCCATTTTGCCTTGGTCAGCTTGCCGTAGCTCGTGGAACGCATACCCACCAGTGCGCGGGCGAAGAAGTCCGGATGTTTCTCGCGCAAGCTCTGGACCAACCGAAGCGATGGCTCGACCCACTCCTCCGGATGGCACTTGGAGAAGAGACAGAAGAGCAGGTTCGTCCGGAACCGCTCGTTCTGGGGATCCTTTGCTTCGACGTGATCGATGATGGACATGTGGTTCTCCTGGAGAATGATTCATTGCGGCCCAAAAGTGCTGCCGGTAGAAGTCGCGCCGTGGCGTTGTGGCAGCAGGTGAGGCCAGCTGGAGCATGTGTGCTCCCGTCGGCTCGGCGCATTGTAAACAGCCAAAAGCGGGCGTTCAAGACGTACTGCACCGATGCTTGCGACCAGAGACAATCACGCCTTCATGAACCTCGATTGTCGACACGATTCGATTTGAACATCGAACCCTACGATTGTACCGTCCAGCGCTCAGGCCCGGAAGGGCATAAACGACAAAACCACTGATGGAACGGGAGATGGACGTGAAACAGGAGATGGACACGAAGGCCCTCTGCAAGAAACTCCACCAGTTGATGGCAGCCGAACAGATGGACCAGTACGAAGAAGTCTCATCGAGTCCGCAGCCGCCGGCGAGCGATGACGAGATATCCGAGCTCAAAAAAGCCCTCGGTGTCGAGCTACCTGTCGACTACGTCGAGTTTCTGAAGACTCATGATGGCTGGTGGGGTTTTGGAGACAAATTTTATGACCTGCAGTCGACGAGCGGTGAAGGCGAGACCTACAATCGCAGCGAGGGCGAAGACTCCATCGGTATGGGGGCGGAATTCAACGACTGGTTCAAAGACCATGGCGATCGCGTTGTCGTTGTCGGTGTGGGTCATCGATGTCAGGTCGTTCTCGATCCCGAAAGTGGAGAGGTCTTCGAGTTTTATCTCTTCGAACAAGAAGGCCATCATGAGTCGTTTCGGGCGTTCTTGCAGGCGTATCTCGATGAACTCGAAGAGTTCGAGGACATGGTGCGGTGAAGTCACGTTTGAGAACGCCACGTCGAACGCCGTGATAAAGGCGAAGGACTGGCGCTCTCCCCCGTCGAACACGCCCCCGATGATCTGACTCAGCGTGGCTAGCGAACCAGCAGGGCGACGATAAAGCCAAAGGTCAGAAGACTCACCATCGTCATGATCACGCATCGCCCCGCGGATCCGCCGGTCGCTGCGTGAGTCGCCATCCACGTCAGTACTCCCCACCAGCTAAGAGTGATGGGGCCGGTGAATCGCATCGCGGCAATGAGCGCCTCATGTCCCATGACGCCAAAGACGATCATCTCGGGGATGACGTAGCCTGCGGCGAGGGGCACGGCGAGTGCAAAGGCCAGCGAGCTTGCGAGCGAAGTCCATGTGGCTCGGGCGCCGAATGCGCGTGCAATGCCGTATGCTGCCGACGCCGAAGCCAACCATGCGACGAGCAGCCAGGGCGGCAAAAAGACCGCCTGCCAGAGATAGTACTGCTCGGCCGGGATCGGATTGCCTGTAAAAGACGGACGATGTCCCTCGAGATACATCCAGAACGAGAATGCGCTGTAGAAAGATGCCGAAGTGAGAATCGCTGCCACGGCCAGCCTTTTCTCAGAAAGCTCGCACGCCTTTGCCAGAGTGTGTCCTGGCCGAAAAATCGTGCCCGAGTAGAGTTTCATGAAGGTAGCGAACATTGCGTCCTCGATGCGTTGCGCGCGCCTATCGTAGTGGGAGCGGCTGCTCTCGTCATTGCCTATCGTAGATGACGACGCTACCGTCTCGACCAGCGGATTCGAGTGGTTTCACCCATCGAGCGGGGCGACGTGACCATGGCCTTCTCGACAAGGTCAGAGCGGGTGACTCATCACGAGGATCAGAGAGCTACAAAAAGCGACCTGCGAAGAGGGCTGTGATGGCAATTAATTTCAAATTGAATGGTGAGGAGGTCTCGGTCGAGGCGCCCAAAGACGCACGTTTGATGTGGGTCTTGCGTGATCGACTGGGGTTGATGGGGACCAAATATGGATGCGGCGTTGGAGGATGCGGCTCGTGCACGGTCCACGTCGACGGCCAGCCCGTTCGCTCGTGCGTGATGCCGGCCTCGGCGGTCGCAGGCAAGAAGGTAAAGACCATCGAGGGCCTCTCAGAAAAGGGCGAGCACCCCCTGCAGAAAGCCTGGATCGAAGAACAAGTGCCCCAGTGCGGATACTGTCAATCGGGCATGCTCATGCAGGCCGCGAGTCTTCTCGAAGAGAACCCCTCGCCGAGTCGCGACGAAATCGTGGCGTACATGGACGGGATTCTCTGTCGATGTGGCACCTACGGGCGCGTGATTCGAGCGATTGAAAAGGTGGCGAAAGGAGCAGCCGATGAATGATGCATCCAAAATTTCGCGTCGCGACCTGATCAAGGGCGGAGCGGCCCTGACATTTGCCGTGATGCTTGGCCCGGCGAGTTGCAAGAGAAAGGTCAAAGAAACGCAACAAGCCGGGGCCGAGACAAAGACCTCGGCGACGACGTCGGCGGGAGCCTGGGTCGTAATTCACGATGACGAGACCGTGACGATCTATAACCCGGCTGCCGAGATGGGCCAGGGGTCGATGACGGCTCTGCCGCTGATTCTGGCCGAAGAAATGGATGCCGACTGGGAGAAGGTCTCGATCGAGAACTCGCCGGTGGATCCCGAGCGCTATGGCCGTGCCGGAGGGTACGGCGGTGGCCGTTCGATGATGACGGTCGGTAGCCGGGCCGTGATGGGGTATTTTACGCAGCTCAGGCTCGCCGGTGCTCGTATCCGACGCGCCCTGATCGAGCTTGCGGCCCGAGAGTGGGATGTTGCGCCCGAAGAGCTATCGACTGAGCCCGGAGTGGTCGTGCATGAGGCCGACGGGCGCCGCATCACCTTTGGCGAACTCGCCGCACTTGGGAAACCGCTCGATCAGCTTCCGGAAGTCGATGAACAGGACCTGAAGTCGCCCGGTGATTTCAGGCTCATTGGTCGATCGATGCCTCGCCACGATGTGCCGGCAAAGACGGACGGTTCGGCGGTTTTTGCGATCGACGTGCAGCTCGATGGCATGCTCTTTGGTATGATCGAGCGATCGCCGGTGCACGATGATGGTGTCGTCTCGTACAACGTCGACGAGGTTCGCAACGTGCCGGGGGTCGTGACGACCGTCGAATTGGACTACGGGGTGGGCGTGATCGCCGAGTCGATCGAATCGGCCATGGCGGGTCGTTCGGCTCTGAACATCGAGTGGGCGGGGCAGGCTCGCGCGGCAGGTCTTGACAGCGAAAAGGCGCTCGCGGGTTATCCGGCCGTCATCGATGACGAGTCGGTGAGCGTTCGTCCGTACGAAGAAAAGGGGGATGCCGCGGAAGCCCTGAAATCAGCCCAGAAGACACTCGAGGCCGACTATTACGCCGACACGGTGTACCACGGACAAATTGAACCTCTGAACGCCGTCGTCTGGGCTCGCGGCAAAGACGCTGAGGTATGGGTAGGGACGCAGGCGCCTGGGAGCGCAAAGAACTCCGTTGCATCGGTTCTTGGGGTCGATTCGACACGTGTGAAGATGCACCGCACCTATCTTGGCGGCGGTTTTGGACGCCGCTCGAGTTCTGATTATGTCGTCGAGGCCGCACGTCTCGCCAAAGCGGTCGACAAACCGGTAAAGCTCGTATGGACCCGCGAGGATGATGTCCGATGGGGTAAGTTCCGACCGATGTGTTTGCAGCGGATGCGCGCAGGACTCGACGGCGATGGCAAGGTCGTCAGCTGGATGCATCATCTCGTGGGAGAAGGCGGGCGCGTTCTCGGATCGGGCGTCGATATTCCATATTACGACATTCCCAATCAAACCATCGATCTGCGCGAGGTCGAGCACGGGCTGCGCACCCACTACTGGCGGGCCGTAGGCCACCATTACAACAAATTCGCGATTGAGGGATTTGTCGACGAGCTTGCGGCAGAGGTGGGGATGGACCCGCTGGAATTTCGCAAAGCGATGGTCTCGTCTGAAAGGGCTCGCGCGGTGCTCGACCGGGTGGCTGAAGTCTCGGATTGGGGAAGCGCCCCTGAAGGGCGGGCCAGAGGAATTTGCCTGATCGAGCGCAGCAAAACGCTGGCAGCCGCCGTCGCCGAGGTCTCGGTGATTCGCACATCAGGAAAGATTCGGGTGCATCGATTCTGGGCGGCACTCGACGCCGGGATCATCGTGCAGCCCGATAATGCCACCGCTCAGATCGAGGGGAGTATCGTGATGGGATTGAGCGCGGCACTCACGGAGCGCATCACCGTCAAAGACGGGCGCGTCCAGCAATCGAATTTCTTCGATTATCCGATCATGCGCATGTCCGAGGTCCCCGAGATCGAGGTGCATTTCATGAAATCTGAAGCGCCCCCGACCGGCATCGGTGAACCCGGCATTCCGCTCACCGCGGCGGCACTGGTCAACGCTTTTGGCGCGCTCACAGGAAAGAGACTCAGGCATATGCCCTTTACACCCGAACGCGTAAAGGCGGTGCTTTCGTAAACGGCTTTGCACGCCGCGTCCGATCGGATAACTTCTTGGCTGGAGCTAGGGGTGCCCCGCGATGGGCGCGGGGCTGAGAGCACACCCTCACTACCTGATCCGGATCATACCGGCGTAGGAAAGCTCGACGTCGAATCGGCATCAAACGCTGACTCGACTCGTTGCCGATGTGGCGATGCCACACGTGCTCACCTTTGGCTCCGTTGCCAGATCACAAACGACAACGGAGACATCATGACAACCGACAAAGCACCCTTCCCGGTACCCCCCTTTGCGCAGAGCTGTGTCGAGGCTGCAGCCGATGCCTGGCAGGCCTCATTCGACCACCCTTTTGTGCGTTCGCTGGCGAATGGCGAGCTCGATGCGGGACGATTCAAATTCTATCAGATGCAAGACGCGCGCTATCTCGAAGCGTTTTCAGATGCCTGCGCGCTGATTTCGACTCGATGCGTGAGACCGGACGATAAACTCTGGTTCATCGACGCGGCCAAGCTCGCGCTCGAAGTCGAAGGCGAGCTGCATGCCGGCTACGGCGAGAAGCTCGGGTACGGGCCGGACGACATCGCGATGATCGAGCTGACGCCCAATAATCATGCCTATCAGACGCATATGATCGCTGCGGCGCAACGGGGCTCGTTGGTCGAGGCGGTGGCTGCCCTGACCCCTTGTCCATGGCTCTACATCGACCTCGGTCAACACCTTCTCGTCGAACTCGGCGAGATTCCTGACGAGCATCCCTATGCTGATTGGCTGAGGATGTATTCGGATCCGGGCTTCAACGAATACATGGAAAACCTACTCGCCAGGCTGGAGCGCTATGCGGTCACGGCCGACGAGGCATCCCGTGAACGGGCGCGACAGGCGTTCGTTCTGAGTGCCCGCTACGAATATATGTTCTGGGACCAGGCATGGACCGAGCAGGAATGGCCCACTTGAGTCGTGGCAAGCATCCGGTCAGAAATCGTTTAAGCGAGCCAGCATGCCGCCTTAAAGGGCGTCTTAAAGACTTTCTTGTCGACCTTAACGGCATTTAAGTAATCGAAATCGCGAGGTTTCCCTAGTGTCGAAAGTGCGCAGAGCGAAGTGCTCACGCGGCTCAATCAACCCGACGCCCAAGCGCGTCTCGACACGGGAGACCGACATGAAAAACCTCACGACGATCACGATTTCGTTTTTGGCCATGATCCTGGCCGGATGCAATTTTTACACGGACGTAGACGCCGACTGGAACGCCGAAGAAGGCGCCGAGAGCTCGGAATGTGATGAACTCTTCGTCCTTCTCGAGGCCGAAGACAATGAGCAACGCAGGGCCGAACTCGCCGCAGAATATGCCCGATGCGCGGGAGATGATACGAACCCTGACGAAGACGGGCACGATGACGACGACTGCGTCGATGAAGATGGCTCGGTTTGCGAGAATCCCGATGACCCATGCAGCGGACCCGATTGCAATACGCTTCCCTTCGACATTGATTGCCAGCAGATTCAGAGTTGGGTTGCGAATATGTCACCCGAGGAAGCTCTCATGGTTTGCATGGATTACGGATTCACCGAGCGCCAATGCCGACGTGCTGCCGTTCAATGCCTGGGCGAGGACTGGGAGAATGGAAATCCCGACGATCCGGGATCGGGAAGCGCGATCTGCGTAATGGCCTACGACGCTCTGGCCGATGTTGGCATCGATCCCGATTCGCTGACCTCCGACGACGCCTATGAACTCTGCGTGAATGGTGCGGTCGGCCAGTCTGAGTACGGCCAGGTGGATGAGTCGATTTGCCAGCAAATCGCCGATGATTGCTTCTCATCTGGCGATAATTCGGGTGGCCCGGATACCTGCGATAGCTTGATTCAGCAGGCGAGTAACCTCGGCGTCAGCGAGCCCACGACGCAGGAAGAAGCCAACGCGATTCACGCTCAGTGTCTGCAGGTCTCGAATGATGCGCAGCTCTGTGACGAACTCATCACCTGCTACGGTTTCATGCCCTGAGAGTGAGGACGCAGACGTACCGAGGCCCGTCACAGAAGTGGCGGGCCTTTTTTCGTTTGGCGCGAGCGTCAGAGCCGCGTCACCGAGCGAACAGTCCAGATCAGTCGTCCGGTCTCAATCATCACGGTCTTCATCATCACCTGAAACTCTTCGACGCCAACACGCTACGATCCCGACACGTTCGTCTGCCACTCGCATGGCTCTCCTTACGACTCTACTTTTCGCGATGCTCGAGTTGAAAGCGCGCATCGAGCAGGAATGACGATGCCACAAGCTTCGCGTACAAGCCGCGTTGGTGGCTGACTGGTCTTTGAGGCGAGCCGAGGCCATAATGGAAGATACACCAGAGATCACGGATGCATGATGAAAAGAGTGCTACTGACATCCTTCATTGTTTTCATGAGCGCGTGCGGTGACGAGACGCCATCTACAGATCCGGTCCGCGGGCCAGATATGGGCGTCGATATGCGGGAACAACCCGACGTTACGCTCGATATGGCCGCGGATGCGGACCTCCCGGAGCCGGATTTGCCACCTGATTTAACGATGTCAGATTCCGGCATGGATATGTCTGTCGACCTCGGCCCGGTTTGTCAGCCCGACGAGACGCGTGTCTGCTACACGGCCGATCCTTTCACTGCTGGCGTCGGCCTCTGTGTGCAGGGTATCGAAGGCTGTGTCGACGGGGATTGGAGTGGCGAATGTATCGATGAGATCACTCCGGTCGAGGATATGTGCGACGCCCTCGACAACGACTGTGATGGCACCATCGACGAAGATTGCCCGACGACTACGGTGTCGATGACTGCGCGTCATGGATGCGCGATCCACCAGGGCAATCTCTACTGCTTCGGTACGTCTCGCAACGCGGGGCTGGGTCTGGGAGCCGGTATCGAAACGGCCAGCCCAACCCGGGTGGGAAGTGAGTCCCAATGGCAGAAGGTCGCCGTCAGCGATCGACGTTCGTGCGGTTTGCTCGATGGCTCACTGTGGTGTTGGGGGTTCGTGGTCGATTCGCTACCGGGTGGCGACGTTACGATCGTCGAGCGTCCCGAGCCCTATCAACTCTCGACCGAGACCGACTGGACCGACGTCGCCGTCGGCGATTTTGCCTGCGGCATTCGCAATGGTGAGCTCTGGTGTTGGGGCGTACAGGACTCGCTCAACGGGAGCGAAGGCCGACGTCTTCCGACCCGCGTCGGCCCCCGGGACGATTGGACGGACATCGATATCGGCGACGATTCGATCTGCGGGGTTGCAGGGGGCGAACTCTATTGCTGGGGTGAATACCTCGATCAGGAGATTGACGAGTCCCAGCCGCTTCGCATCGGTTCGGACGACGACTGGCACCGCGTGGATGTATTTGGCTTCAGAGGGCATTGCGCGCTGAAGGTAGGCGGTGAGCTTTTCTGCTGGGGATCGCGACGATCTGTCTTCCGCGACGCGGCTTCGGTCGACGCCATGCCCCAGAAAATGACCGAAGACGACCGATTCTGGGAGATCTCGGGAGCGCTCGGGCGGGCGTGCGCGTTACGAGAAGACGAGGCCTGGTGTCTGGGTGAGAACGATGGGAGGCACCCGCTGGTGGCGCAGGACGTAAGCAGTGCACCCCAAATTCAGGTTCCTCATCCGGGCGTGACGTTCTCGACCATCGGTGTCGCGCGACGGATCTGCGGTATGACGCCTCAGGGCTTTGTCTGCTGGGGCGAATTCAACCCGGAGCATTATCCGAACGATCCCGATCCCGAAGCTTATCGGCTGATCTCGGATAGCGTGGTCTGGGACAACTTCGAGATCGGTTATAATGGCTCCTGCGGGATTTCCTCAGGTGACCTCTATTGCTGGGGTCGCCCCCCGGCGGTCGGACTCCAACTCACCTTCTATGAGGGGTTCGCGACACCGACTCTGGTCGACGACACCCGCAACTGGACCGATCTGGCGCTCTATTCCACATGGGGCTACGGCGTCGCCGATGGCCTCCTCTATTCATGGGGTGGCGGTGCTCCAAATTACGACGCGCCGCCCACGGTGCTCGATGCCACGCCGGGCTGGACCGAGGTCGACGGCCTGGCCTCAGATTATTGCGGGCTGCGCAACGGCGCACTCTTCTGCTGGGAAGACCGTCAGAACCAGGTCACGCAGGTAGGAACGGCAACCGATTGGGAGACTATCTCGGCTGGCGACGATCATTTCTGCGGCATTCGTTCCGGGGTTCTCTTCTGCTGGGGCGACAATACCGATGGCAAGCTCGGGATCGGATCGACGAGCGATCAGGCGATGCCGACGCAGGTCGGCACCGCGACAGACTGGTCTTCGGTGTACGCGGGCAATCGCGCGACCTGTGGACTTCGGGGCAGCGACCTCTACTGCTGGGGCAACAGCTCGACCATCGGGAGGCGCGACGATGCGCTCTCGCCTATCCTCTACGCCAGCAATGTCGTCGCAGCGACGGCGCCGACCTTTGACCTCGAGATCTGTTATTCGACAGCGACCGAACTCATTTGTGGCGGAAATCCTGTCGCAACCGAGTCGACTTCGTTCCTGGCGAAATCGACCAGGGCGGGGACCTGTGTGATCAACGCTCTCGGAGAGCTGCACTGCATCGGTCCCAACAGTTATTATCGTTGGGGGCAGACTTCGCCTCATGTACCGATTTTGATGCCTCTTCCGTGAGCAATCAGTCCGCTGCCGACGAGCATCCCGTTTCATCTCCTGTTCACCGTCGAACCCGACCGGTGCGGTGTACACGCGTGAAGAACTGTCTCGACCAGGAATGGAAATCCCCCGAGCGCTACGAGTAGGGCAGCTTCGCTAGATATCGTAGCAGCACACGATCAGTTGGCGTGATTAAGATCGTGGGTGCCGCGCGCTATTTTCGCATTCATTCGGCACGCGCAAACCCACGCGTTCCGAAATCGTTGGCGAGGCCGCCGCTTATTCGAGGACCGTCTCGAGCCAAGCGACCAGCGCGGAATTCTGCATCTTCGCTGCCTCGACGGCATCGGGTATAGAGTTGGCAGCGCCGACTCCAAATGCCGACATGTGTGCCGAAAAACTGCCGTATCGGTCGCCCTGCGCGCCCTCGGTGAGCGCTTTTTCTAGACTTTCATCTACCGGCGTGGCGACCAGGATACCCATGGCCTCATGGACTGTTGTGCCAAGGACTACCGGTTGTCCATCGCGCGGAAAGAGGACGACCGGGCACGCGTCGAAACCCTCGCCCTCGTGGTCGACGAGCGCGACGAGGCCGTCCTCTGACGTTCGGGCGAATACCTCGATCTGGGCCCGGGCTTGGGCGGATACGTTTGCCAGCGCGGTGTCCTTGTCGATGGGCGTCACCTTCCCAGGCCACCCCAGCCCATGTTCACGGCAGAAAGACTCCCACGCTTCGATCAATTCGCGATTCCTCGACTGCTGGCCGGTCGCATGGCTCGCACAGATTTCCTCGTAACGAGGGAGCGCGGTGAGCTCATCCAGAAATGCCTCGTCATCGAATTGTGAACGGCCTACGTCTCCGCTGGCGAGCGCGTCCTGAACGACCTGCAGGGCTTCATCGTCCATACCTTTGTGATGAAAGGCGCAGGCCAGGTTGAGATAGAGGGCCGGCTTCTCGCTGGTTCGCCCTCGAGCGGCATGCACAATCCGCAGATAGCGAGCGGAGTCGATCTCGAGATCCGAGTTGTTTTCGGGG
>CAYFTY010000060.1:0-10933 GCA_964346045.1 uncultured Bradymonadales bacterium
GCTCACCCTCTCTACCCTTCTACCATCCCCCATCACACCACCAGGCATCACTCCTGCCCGAGAACTACCGCTCGCTCTACGTCGAATGTCGGCAGGCACTCTACGAGCGACTCTCCCCACTCGAATCGACTGAGCGTTTTCATCTGATCCATGCGGATCTCCACCACGGTAATCACCTCTTCCCGACCGCGAGCCCGGTCGCCGCAGCCATCGACTTCGATGATTGCGGCTTTGGCCACGAGCTCTACGACCTATGCATCACGCTCGGCCATCCGCTGCAAACCAGCGACCGCCCCCTCGATCTTCGCGAGGCGTTCCTCGAGGGATATCGTGAGATTCGGCCTTTTCCAGACGAGGTCTTGGACCACTTCGACGCGTTTCGCATATTGCGTATCCTCACGATTCACCTCTGGGTGTGGGGACGTACGGATAACCCGCATTTCGTCGAACGCGCCAAAACCCAGGCCGGCGAGAGTGCGCAACTGCTACGAGATTTTCTGGCGAATCCGGTCTAGTGGTCTGAGTCACTGATCTCGACCGTTTCGCGTCGTCGCTGACGCCACGAGCGCTGCGTCGACAGGCCTCCGCGATTCCAGCGGTCGCGTTCTGCCGACGATTTCGATATGCTTCGCGCGTCAAAACCCGAGGAAAACATGACGCGCGCCGCCCTTGCCTTCGCCCTTCTTTTCAGCCTTGCTCTCGGCTGTTCGGACGACTCCCCTGAAAATCCGGCAACCAATCATTCGACGCAGATGGATGCCGACATGGAGTCGGTGAGTGATTTGCCGGCGGTCGGCGATCTCCCTTTTTTCGGCGACGCAGCCGCAGACCTGCCGCCGCCCTGCCCGGACGGAACACCCGAAACCTGTGAGGAAGGCTCGCGCCTGGTCAATTGTGAATGTCTCGAAGACATCGACCGAGCGTGCGACGACGATGGCGACTGCCGCGAAGACGAGACCTGCCGCGTCGTCGACGAATTTCAGATTTGCTGGTGGGAAGAGCCTGAGCCCCGCGTGTGCCCGGGAGGCCCCGGGTGCAACATCCCTGGCGACGACAAAATCTACGTCGGTGCTGCCAGCAAGATCGTCACGCCGCAGGGCTACGAAACCGCCACCCCCGAGGGCATCGGCGACGATAATTATCTTTCGGTCGGATTGAACCGGATCAGCGACCCGACCTACTGGAACGATTGTGGTTACGACACGCTCTGCCCCGGCGACGACGGCTATCCCGGACCCGACCGCGGCGAGGGCGATGGGATCGCCCAGGGCATGTGGATCTCTGGCTTCGGCGGTGGACGGCCTGCCCAGTTCTGTCCCGAGGAAAAGATCGGATGCGACGAGCCCGATTGTTGCGTCTCGCGCTACGCCCACGACGACATCATGGTGCAGATCGCCGTCTTCCGACGAAATGATGTCACCATTGCATTTGCGACGCTGGACGTCACCGGCCTCTTCCACAGCGATATCGAAACGATTCGAAAGGGAATCGCATCCGAGGCCAACGTCGATCTCGTGATCATGGCGGCGACGCACAATCACGAGGGACCCGACTTTCAGGGACAATGGGGCCCCGGCGACCCCGTGCCGCAGCAGAGCGGTGTCGACCCGGTCTTCAAAGAACTGGTCATCAGCAAATCCATCGAAGGTATCGAAGAAGCCGTCGCCGGCCTCGAAGAAGCCGAAATCACAGCGACGGTCGTCGACGCGGGCATCGATGGATTGCAGGTCAGCGATAGCCGCACGCCTTTCATCATTGACGACAACCTGCCGATCGTACGGGCCACCTCGGTCGCATCGGGCGAGACGATCGCCACCCTCATTAGCTGGGGCAACCACGCCGAAATTCTCTGGAGCCAAAACCCGTATCTGACCGCTGACTTCTACGGCTTCACACGCAAGTACATCGAGGAGGGCCTCGACGCTGTCACTGATGGAGATGGGAATGAGCTCAAGCCCGAATTGCCTGGTGTCGGAGGCGTGACCGTCATGTTCGCCGGCGCTGTCGGCGGGCTGATCTACCCGGGAAAAGGCGGAGCAAAAAACTACGCGGGCGAAGCGATTCCTGACGAACGCCGTCACACGTTCGAAGCGGCCGACGCCGTCGGTCAAACCCTTGCTTCCAAGGTGCTCGAAGCGATTCATAACGACCAGATGCAGACCCTCGATGCTCCTGATCTTCGTTTCGCGACCCAACGATACCTGACCGAAATCGAGAATACGGTCTTTTTGCTCGCCGGCTTCAACCTGCGGATCTTCGAACGAGACATCTACAACACCACCCGGCTCGGCAATGGGTTTCGCCCCGAATTGCCCAAAGTTCAGACCCAGGTCTCGGTCGTGCGGCTCGGCCCGGTCACCTTCTTCACGGCTCCCGGCGAGCTATTCCCCGAGATGCTGGTGGGCGGATTCCCCGGAAAACCACGCATTCAGACGCCGATCGTCGGTGATATCGAAGAGCGCCGCTATCCCGCCACCTGTGACGAAGACGGACTCCCGACCGAAAACGACGACGGCACTCATGCCTGCATCATCGCAAAAGACGCCGAGAATCCGCCCGACTGGCAAAACGCCCCGGACGGACCCTATGGCTACGAAATCGTGCCCGGCACGATCCCCTTCTTCATCGGTCTCGGTCATGATCACCTCGGATATATCGTGCCCCCCTACGACTTCGAAACCGAGTACACATCGCAGGCACCCGGGGACCATTACGAAGAGACCAACAGCGCCGGCTCGGAGTTTTATACCGATTGGCGCACCCGTTTCGAGACGATTGTCGAGCTCGTAGAGTGATTCGAATCGTCGCGCGCGAAAACGCATCTCAGGGGGTGTCTCGCTCTCTCCGGCAATATTGATGAGCAAACCTAGATCGAGAGAAGAGAGCGCCAACCCGTGGGTATTGGCGCTCCTCGGAACCGTCGTCTTCGTCGCGGTCGTCAACGGCACAATGATCAACGTCGGCCTGCCTTTCATCGGCAAAGACTTTGGCGTCAGCGAGGGCACCTACGGCTGGATCGTGACCGGATACACGCTTGCCTTTGGCATCTTCAATGCCATCAACGGACGCGTCGGCGACATCTTTGGCATCAAGCGATTTTACCTTGTTGGGATCGGGATCTTCGGCCTGGCTTCGCTCGCTGTCGCCTTTGCGCCGACCATCGAGATGGCCATCGCAACGCGGGTGATTCAGGGAGCCGGGGCCGCGGCGATGCCGGTGCTCGGCTCGACCATCATTTCCAAGATCATCCCGGCCGAGAAGCGCGGTTGGGCGATGGGCATCATCCTCTCGACCGTTGGAGTTGCGGCGAGCATCGGCCCATTTCTCGGGGGCATCTTCGTGCAGTTCCTGGGCTGGCGGTCGATCTTCGTCTTCACGTCGTTCGTTCTTGTCTGCATTCCATTTGGCATCAGGCTCTTACCCGATCATCTCAACGACACCGATGGCGAGCATTTCGATTATGTCGGCGCTCTATTGATGGGGCTGGGTGTTGCGACCCTGATGTACGGGTTCGAAATCGTCGAATCCGACGGCTTCGGCTGGAAGTTCTGGGTCGACATGGGCGTGGCATTCGCATTCCTCGCCGCGTTCATCGGATGGATCAATTTCAAGAACGAGCCCTTCGTCGCCCCGGCATTGCTCAAGAATCGACGCTATCTCGCAACCTCTGTCGTGGCGTTTCTGACAAACGCTACGCGCTTTGGCACGATCGTTCTGGTGCCGATTTTCCTGACCCAGCTCAATCAGCTCGAACCCATCTGGGTCGGCGCCGTACTCTTTCCGGGAGCCCTGGCCATCGCACTTCTCTCGACACGGGCAGGCTCATGGGCTGATCGGGTCGGGCCACGTGTCCCCATCGGTACCGGATGCGTCTTCATCGTGCTTGGCAATCTGATTTCGGCGTATTTCCCGGGCGGTTCGCCGCTGGGCGTCGCAGCAGGCATGGGACTCTACGGAGTCGGTTTTGCGCTCATTCAGAGCCCTAGCGTGAGTGCTGCTTCGCAGATCGTTGCGCCGCGCCAGGCCGGCGTCGGGATGGGAATGTTCATGATGATCTTTTTCATCGGAGGCGCCACGGGAGTGGCGCTCTCGGTGACATCCGTCGAATTGCAGGCCGAAGGCGCCGCGAGTTGGATCGGGCTCGACCTCGGTGCAGGCAACCGATTTTCGAATGCGATCCTCGTGTTGACAGGGCTTGCCGTGACCGCGCTGGCGTTCGTGCCAGGCCTACCTTCGAAGGCAGACACCCGGCCCAGGATCGCATCGTAGTTCTCAGGGCTGAACTGTTAGCGATGCCGTGCCGTCGATGCCTTCACTCGTCGCCGTGATCGTCACGGTCCCACTATTCGTGGCGCTCGCGGTCGCGAGTCCTGCCGGATCGACCGAAGCGATGGTGCCGTCGCTACTCGACCATGTGACGGTGCGGCCCGTAAGCAGATGATTCGATGAATCTCTGAGCTCGACCGAGAACTGCTGGGTTGCCGAGAGCGCGATCGTGGCACTCGAAGGCGTGACCGTGACCGTTGCGACCGGGCCGAGCCCGGCGATCGCGGCGACACCCTGAACACCTTCGCACGTCGCGGTGATCGTCGTATCACCCTCTGCGGCGATCGTAGCCACGCCCGTATTCATATCGACGTTGGCGACCGCCATATTCTGACTCGAAAAGGTGCATGTTCGCCCGCTCAGAGCATTTCCTTCGCCATCACGGGGAGTCGCCGAAAAGGTAATGGTCTCGCCGATATCTGCGGCGCCGCTCGTTGGCGTCACATCGACCGAGTCGACCGCTTCGACGACATCGAGGTTTCCGCTGCCTGTGACTCCATCGACCTCGGCATTGATGAGGGTGGCCCCCACCATCTGGGCGGTCACGAGCCCACCGCTGCTGACGGTTGCCACACTCATATCATCCGAAGACCACGTGACCGTGCGCCCGGTGAGCGCCGTCCCGTCTGATGCGCGAGGGATGGCAGAGAACTGGATCGTATCTGAAGGGTTCAGGGTCGTCGTCGATGGAATCACGTCGACTGAATCGACGGTTCTTTGCGAAACCGTCACCATCACCATCTCGGACTGTCCTTCGCTCGTCGCACTGATCATGGCGCTGCCTGCGCCCTCGCCTGTGACGAGCCCGTCGGCATCCACAGTCGCCACGGCATTGTCCGTTGAAAGCCACGCGATCGTTCGTCCCATCAACTCATTGTCGTCTGCATCGAACGTGCGTGCGGTCAGTTGCACCGTCTCAGCGACCTCGATCGACGCGCTCACTGGATCAATCGTCAGGTAACTCACGGCCTCGGGCACGACCTCGATCGAGGCGGTTGCTTCTTCGCCCTCCGCGGTGGCAACGATCGTGGTACTACCCAGTGCCACACCCGTGACCTCACCGGTGTCGTCGACCGTCGCGATCGACTCGTCGTCACTGCTCCATGAGACCTCTCGGCCGGGGAGCTCGCCTCCAACGGCATCTTCGACCCGAGCCGACAAAACGACGGTATTGCCGACGCCGAGCATGGCCGAATCTGGTATCAGGGTCACATTGGCGACAGGCGCCTTGATGACCGAAATGGTCGCTTCACCCTCGACTCCATCGACGCTCGCACGGATGGTCGCGCTTCCTTCGCCGCGGGCCGTGACCAACCCATTTTCGTCGACCGTCGCGACGGTCTCGAGCGAAGACTCCCACGTGGCCGTACGGCCCTGAATTTCGTTTCCGTCCGCATCGAGAACGCTGAGCTCGAGCTGCACGGTATCGAGGAGATCCAGGGTCGACTCGAGCGGTGAGAGGCGCACCGAATCCACCGTAACCAGGGGCATGTCGGGCGGCATATCCACTTCGTCGGGCATGTCCGGCAACATGTCCGCTTCTTCGGGCATATCCTCTTCGGGCATGTCGGGCTCGACGGTTCCGATCTGGCATGTACCCAGGGTGCAGATCTCGCCGACAAAGCAGTCTTCGTCAGTCTGGCAGTTGTCGATGGTGAAATCAGGTGCGCATCCACTGAATGCCAATGCCACTGTGAGTGTCGCCGCAATCTGGATCAGGCGCAGAGGGGCTTCACGAAACATGGAATCCTCGAGCTCGACTGGTGGGAATCTCCTACCGAGATCGTATCACCATAGAGCGAGCGGTGTCGAGAAGATGGCTTCAGACCTGAACCGTTGCGACATGCCGACCGATTCGGTCGCCCCACCACGTCACTTCGAAACTCCCCGATCCACGCACAAGCCACGTGTGTTCACGCAGGTGGCTCAGGGTCTTGCCGTGAAAGGCCTGCGAGCCAAAATTGGGAACGGTCATGTTGGCCAGTCCATCGAGATGGTCGACCCGCATCTCGACCTTGCCCTCGGCGATCGCGAGGCCCTCACCGCACTCGACGCCCAGGTGTAATTTGCCGACGCGCTTTTTTCCGAGTTCGGTCACCCAGGTCGGCAGATACCCGCCGTTGATGAGCTGGACGCGCACCCGAGAGAGTTCGCCCTCGACCTCCTCGACCGATAATTCGATGCGTGGCTGAGGCAGCGCTCGGGCGTGGTCGAGGCTAAATAATACCGAGGGCTGACATTCCTCTTCGAGCCGCTCCGCGGGCGCGTTTCGAAACGAGAAAAGCCAGTCCCATCCACCGAGTTCGACCTCGCCGAGCTGCGGATGTTCGTAGGCATACCAGTCGACGAACGCTTCGGATTCGAGGTCGTCGTCATTCCACTTCAAAAGCGCAAGCTCGGTATCCTCATCGCGATTTCGCCAGAACTCGAGGAAATCATCCGAGAAATCGAGACCGGCATGCTTCCACGGGCACCACAGTTCCATGGTGTAGCAATGCACACCGTAGTGCTCGTAGGCCCAGTCGTCGAAGACGCCCGTCACCAGATTTTTGGGGTCGTAGGCAAAGTTGTGAAAGGTGCTCACACATTTGAACCCCGTAATTTCTTCGCAACGCGAACCGAAGAGTTTGTAGGTCTCGAGATCGAATTTCGGCATCTCGCTGTCGGCCTTGTCTGAAAATGGCCGCAACAAGACTCCCGAGTAGGTATGGTAGGTGAGCATCCCGCAGACGTTTTTATGGGCGAGCAAATAATCAACGACTGCGCGAGTCTCAGGCTCACTGAGGGGATAATCGCCGGCGCCCGCCTGGTCGGGCTCGGGCCGCCATCGATAGGGATAATTACGATTGAAATCGAGTCCGTGAGGATCGCGATGCAACATGGGCCTGCGAGGGTCCTGCAGGCTCGACTCCTCGAAAACACCCTCGGCATAGAGATGATAGAAGGGCCCGGCCGCGTCCCACGGCCGGCGAGGGATCAAGAGACGCGAGTCCTTCTCGCTGGCCTTCCATGCCCCCTGGGGAGATTCGATGCGCATCTGCAACACGCGCCCGTCATCATCGATGTCTTTCTCGATCAACCCCGGTGTGGGTGCCGGGTCGGGAAAGCTGCGCCGAGCCGAACGCACATAATGCCGCTTTTCGAGCACATATTCGGCCCCGTCGGGATTTACGCGTGGCGCGATGTAGAGGGTGATTCGCTCTAGCAACTCGGCAATTTCGGGTTGGTCGAGATGAGTGAGCACGTGGTGGATCGTCTGCAGCGCCGCCGCGCTACCCATCACCTCGCTGGCGTGTGTATTGGCGTCGATCCAGTAGGCGGGCTTTTCGTCGAAGCGTCCACGGCGCGTGTCCGTGAGCGACAGGACCCAGATATCACGCTCCTCGGGCGTGACACCGATCGACTCCAGACGCGCGTACGTCGGGTAGAGACGCGCGACGTCCTCGAGATACGCACTGAGTTCTTCGTAGGGGTAATACCGCCCCGGCTCGTAATGCGACATTATTGCGGCGCGAGTCCTTCGGAGGCACCAGCTGCCGCCGCTCCGCCAAAGAGAAGAGCAATGAACCCGAAGTAGAACGCGGCTGCGATGCACCCGCCCAGGCATGTCATGATCACGTTGATCGCACAGGCCGCAAAGCCGATCTGTGTGATCAGCTTACCGTCTTCTGAGCTCGTGCCCTTCTTGATGTTGCTCAGCTCCATCCAGCCTGTGATGCACCCGACAATACCGGCAAGTACCGGCAACAACGTCCACGAGAGCACACCGCATACCAATGTGACCACGGCGAGGGTCGACGCCCCTCCTTGATCACCCGAAGGCGGAGTGTAATGGGGTGAATTCAAAGTGGGCTCGGCACGGTACTGGATTCGTACGTAACGAGCGGCTATGCGGAGAAGCTCAAAAATCGCGCCTTTCATGGTCACCTCGGTGAGTTCACGGGACTCCTTATGATTACCAACCTTTTGGCCGCAGGCCAAACCGAATGCGCCGGATGCCAACGAACCTGACGGTATGCCTTCACATCCAAGAGTGCGCGGGATATGTAGACTCGACGACGAGATACGAGGAGACGACGACATGAAAGAGCGCCTGTACGGAACGTGGGATAGCCCGATTTCGAGCGATATGATGGCCGGGCAGAAGCGGCTCAACGACGTGCGCTGGGCCGGCGACGGCGAGACGATTCTCTGGGTCGAAGGTCGCGGCAAAAAAGGCGTAATCGTAGCCAAGAAAGGAGGCCAGGCGCCGCGCGATATTTCGGGCGACGTCAACGTGAGAGGCCGCGTCGGGTACGGCGGCGGCGAAATCGATGTACACGACGACACTGTGATCTTCTGCGGAGCCGAGGGCCGCCTCTGGCGTGTCTCCATCAAGCGCGGGCTACCCAGGCCCATCACGCCCGAGTTCGGAAAATCGGCCTCTCCGACGATCTCACCCGATGGAAAATGGGTCGCTTATGTCTGGACGGACGGCGATACCGACCTCCTCGCCGTCGTCGACGTGCAGGGCAGGCAATGGCCGCAAAAAATCGTCAAAGGCGCGGACTTCTACATGCAGCCCGCATGGAACCACGATGGTTCGAGACTGGCATGGATCGCCTGGGATCATCCCCATATGCCGTGGGACCAGACGCGCCTCGAGTCCGCCGCGGTCGAGGCGGCCGACAACCGCGGCGTGAAACTCGGCCCGATCGAAGTCTGGGTCAGCCATGACGACTCGGCTGTACAGCAGCCGGCTTTCTCGCCCGATGGACGATACCTCGCCTATATCAGCGACCCATCCGGATTCGGGCACGTCTATCTACGAGACCTGCGATCGGGCGATGACGTAAAGCTCACCAAGAACGACATCGAATACGGAACACCGGCATGGGTACAGGGCATTCGCCAGCTCGCATGGTCGGTCGAGAGCACTCACCTCGCCGCGATTCGCAACGAGCGCGGGCTCAAAACTCTCGTCAAGATCAGCATCGATGGAAACGAGGTGCCCTACGCCTCGGCCCGACATTATGAGTCGATCGCACAGCCGATTATCTCTGACAAAGGTCATGTGGCCTTTCTGGGAAGCTCCCCCAAGATTCCGCCGCGCGTCGTCTCGCTCTTGAACGGCGAGCACCAGCGCATCGATGCGCGCGCGACCAACGAGCGCGTCGAGCCCGACCATCTCGCGCCGATGCGGCCGGTGAGCTGGACGACTATCAGCGGCGGCGATGAAATCGAAGTCTTCGGGAATTACTACGAGCCCACCAATCCCGAGTTCGAATCGCCCGGAAAACCGCCGGCCATCGTCATGGTGCACGGCGGTCCGACCGGACAGCGAACGGCTGCCTACGAGGCACGCAATCAATTCTTTGCCTCGCGCGGCATCGCTGTTATCGACGTGAACTATCGGGGCAGCACCGGGTACGGACGTGAATATCAGGACAGCCTGCGCGGCAACTGGGGTATCTACGACGTCGAGGACTGTGTCTCGGCCGCTAGATTCCTCGTCGATGCCGACCTCGCCGACCCCGACAAGCTCATGATTATGGGCGGTAGCGCCGGTGGGTACACCGTGCTCCAGGCACTCACCGATCATCCCGGTGCCTTCAAGGCTGGCATCTGCCTCTACGGAATCGGCAATATCTTCACTCTCACGACGGGCACTCATAAATTCGAGTCCCACTACAATGACCAGCTCTTTGGCAAGCTTCCCGAGGCCGCCCAGATCTTCCGCGAGCGCTCACCGCTCTTCAAAGCCGAACGCATCTCGGACGCACTCGCCATCTATCACGGCGCCGAAGACCAGGTCGTGCCCATCGACCAGGCCGAATCGATTGCCAAATCGCTGCGCTCGCGAGGCGTCGACCACTTCTACCATCGCTATGAAGACGAGGGGCACGGCTGGAGAAAGCCCGAGAATATCAAGCATTTCTTTGAGAGCTTGATGGACTTCATCGAAGAGTACGTGCTCTACGGCTGAGCGTTCGGAGACTCACTGACAGCCCGAGAAGAGCGCTTCTTCGCAGAATCCTTCTGATGCGTCATCGGCCTTGACGCAAACCTCGCCGTCGGGACAGCCCGATGACGAACAGTCGGTGGTGCATCCCAGGCAGGCACCGCGAGCGTCTCCGATTTCGGCGACGCACCGACCGGGTTCCGGGCATCCGCCGCAGGTCTGCGCCTCGATGCGGCAGCGACCGTCTCCATAGCATGCTTCGCCCTGGAGACAGTCAGACTGAATCGTGCACGCCGAGAGTGAGCCTGCGGGTCGACACGTCCCGTTGTCGCAGACCTCCGATGGCCCGCACTCTCCCGCTTCACATTCGCGAGGATCACCTGCCACACAACGCCCCCTTTCACAGGTGAGCCCCGTGGCGCAATCCACATCGTCGATGCAATTGGTGCAGCATCCTTCGACATGCACGAAACCCGCCGACTGGCACTCGGCCTGCGTTCCGCGTCGCGGGCAGTAGGTGCAGGTGCCCGAGTCGATGCAACGTTCACCGTCACCGGGACAGTCGAGATCGACTCGACACTCGACGCAGGCGCAGCTTTCGGGGTCGCGCAGCGGACGTGCGGCATCGCAGCCTCCGGGCGTGCAATCAAATTCAAAGCATCTTCC
>CAYFTY010000061.1:0-10870 GCA_964346045.1 uncultured Bradymonadales bacterium
GAAATACCGCTTGGAGTCTAAAGACATGATTCGAGTCAAGGTAACCCTTCTGTATTTTTTCCTCGTCGCTGCCGTGACGGGCGCGATCGTTTTGCTCGTCCAGCTGGACGTGCAGAGTAATCTCCGGGAGTCGACCGAGAACAGTCTTCGTCGGTCGGCCAATCTCGCCGAGCAAACCGCACGGTTGGATGAGGCATCTCTGCTGGCCAAGGCCAATTTCATCGCCTCTCGAAAATCGCTTTACGAGGCGATGACCGGTCAGGTGGATCTGGAAAATATTCAGGGTGAAGATGGCGAAGAGCTCGATTTCGAGGGCAAGCGACACCTCGTTGTGCACGAGAAGCTCCTGGCGCAGAAATACAAACTCGAAGCCATTGCAGATACGTCTAAAGGTAAGCGGAACATCGAGCTGAATCCGTTGGCTCGTCGCCCGCATGAGCTGGATATCTTCATGGCGCTCGACTCCAAAGGGATCGGGGTTGCGGCGCTCGGCAAAGACCTTTTTTCGTGGTTTGGCGACGATGTTTCCGAGCAATTTCACTACGTCAAAAAGATGGGGATGGGCGTCGGTGAGGCGCGTGTCGAATACTGGCAATGGTCGTTCAGCGGTGACGAAAAGCGACTCTATCGCGTGGCGATTTCACCGATTCGACCCTCCGAAGACGAAAACGCCGAGGGCGTGGTGGTCGTCGGCAATATGATCGCCGACGGCGTTGCGCTCGAAAAACAGAAGATTCTCGCCGGAGGCGACGAGGACACCGATGACGAAGACGGCATCCTCGCGGCCGGACCCCACGTGGTCTATCTGCAGGGAAGCAACGTCCACGCTTCGACCTTTTCTTCGGAAAAGCAATCTGCGGTCGCGACGGCGCTCGCCGAGTCGGGCGTCGGGGAAGATCGGGGCGTGATCAAGGAAATTACGGTCGAAGAAACGAGCTATCTTGCAATGATGCGCACCCTCAAGGCCGACGAAGAGGCGCCGTTCAAAGTCGCCGTGATGGCGAATCTGCCTCAGGCGACTGCACTGGTCGGACAGCTGCGCGCAAATATTCTGCTGATTGGCGGTGGATTCCTGGTGGTTGGTGCGATCGCAATCTTCTTCGTCATCATGGGATACGTCCGACGCCTCGAAGAGGTCGAAGACGGCATTCAAGAGGTGATCGCCGGAAATAAGGACTACGAGTGGGAGCCGGTCAAAGGGCATCCGCTTCAATCCAGCCTTGCACATTCGCTCAATCTGATGAGCGCGTTCTTGCAGGGCAAGCCGATGCCTGACGACGAAGGTGGCGGGGGGAGTTGGTCTGCCGACTCTCTCGACGACCTGAATAAAGCTCCAGCTCAGAAGCCCAAAGTTTCTGGTGTCGACATGCCGATGATGCAGTCGCTGCCCAAACAGGACGACGACGAATAAGGATAGCCCGATGGCCGCATCAGTTGCGACCGGTCTCGACCGGCTTCTCGAAGACGATGCCAGACTTACAAAGTTACGCTCGGCATCGGTCGGTCTGCTCGTAAACCCAACGAGCGTCACACGGCAGCTCAAGCACGCGATCGACGCATTGCGTCGCGCCGACGTCAATATCGTGCGTCTATTCGGTCCCGAACATGGGGTACGCGGCGAAGCCCAGGATATGGAGGCCGTCGCCGAGAATATCGACCCGCTCACGGGCATCGAGACGGTCAGTCTGTACGGCGACACATTCGAGAGCCTGATTCCGTCGGCAGATGAAGTCTCGGATCTCGACATCGTCATCGCAGATATCCAGGACATTGGGGCGCGTTACTACACATACGTCTACACGATTGGCTTGATGATGAAGGCGTGTGGCGAAACCGACACGGAGGTGTGGGTCGTCGACCGTCCGAATCCGATCAATGGCATCGATGTGCGCGGAAATATCGTCGAAGACGGCTGGGACTCGTTCGTAGGCATGCAGCCCATCGCCGTCCGACACGGGATGACGGGCGGCGAGCTCGCGCTCTATTTCGATCGATACGCAGGTTGGTCGTGTGATCTCACTGTGCTCGAGATGAGCGGATGGCGTCGCTCGATGTGGTACGACGAAACCGGGCTACCCTGGGTTTTGCCGAGTCCGAATATGCCGACACTCGACACCGCTACGGTCTACCCGGGGCAGTGTCTTCTCGAAGGAACCAATCTCAGCGAAGGCCGCGGCACGACGCGTCCGTTCGAGTTTTTCGGTGCCCCCTGGATCGACGCCTACGAGCTCGCGTCGCGCATGCAAGATTTCGGCCTCGAAGGCGTCCACTTTCGACCCATCTCGTTTCGACCGAAATTTCAGAAACATGCCGACACGACATGCGCCGGGCTTCAGGTGCATGTCGTCGATCGCAATGTCTTCAACTCGCTCGAAATGAGCTACGCGATCTTGATTGCCTGCTGGGAGCTCTACGCGGATTCCGGCTTTGCGTGGCGCGAGGAAGCCTACGAATTTGTGGACGAACAGCTCGCGATCGACCTTCTTCTGGGCGATCCGAGTTATCGCAAGGCGATTGAGTCAGGCGGTGCCACGCCCGGTGATTTGCTGGCCAAGGGTGCCGAAGCCCGGGCCGATTTCGATGATGCTCGCCAAGCTTGCCTGATCTACGCATGAGCGACAGAGCCATGATTCCGTGGGTGATCATCGGAGGCGGCCGCCTCGGGCAGACACTTGCCAGGGTCGCAGAGTCCATCGGCGTCGAAGTGCGCGCCATCTGGAATCGGTCCACGCCATTAGAGGCTCCCGCAGAACATCACGTATACGGAGACCTGCGCGATCTCGGACCGCACCTTGGCGGCGCGATCGTCTGGGTGACCGTCGTGGATTCAGCCATCTCAGAGACTGCGTCGACGATCGCAGACTACCTCAAACCTGCAGATGTCGTGGTTCATGCCTCGGGCTCTCAGTCGAGCACGATTCTGCGCGAAGCCGGAGTCAGCGGGCCGGTCGGGTCGATTCACCCACTGCTATCGATTCACGACCCGGAACGCGCCGCTGCGGCGATGAGAGAGTGTGCGTGGACGGTCGAAGGTGACTACGCGGCGCTGCAGTTCGCACGGTGGTTTCTCGGCGAAATCGGCATCGAGCCGTACGAGGTAAAGCCCGATACGAAAGTTCTTTATCATGCCGCCGCCGTCACGAGCGCAGGGCTCATAACCTCGTTGATGGACGTGGCATTCGAGATGGCGAGGGAGGCCGGATTTGACCGCTTTGAAGCGCGAGAACTCTTGATTCCGCTCGCATTGTCGACCCTCGAAAACCTCGCCGATTCGCAGACGGCCGACGCGTTGACCGGGCCGATTGCGCGGGGCGACGAAAATGTGGTCGCGCGACATCTCGAGGCCCTTGCAGACGTCTCGGATTCGGCGAAGAAGGTCTATGAGGTGCTCACCGAGCGCTCTCGGGGTTTGAAGGAGTAGCTCAGGCTTCGGCCGAGAAATCCAGGTCGTCTCCATCGACGCCAACGTAGACCGTGTCTCCACTGGTCGCTTCGCCGGTGAGAATCATTTTAGCGACTGCACCCTCGACCTCGCGCTGGATCGTCTGCCGCATCGGTCTTGCGCCGAAAGCGGGATCGAACCCTCCATGATCGGCGAGGAAGCGGATGACCTCTTCGCTGAAGACGAGTCCAATGCCGGCTTCATCCTCGAGGCGTCGGGCCGTCGATGCGAGTTGGAGCCCGGCGATGCGGGCAATCTCGGATCGCGTCAGCGGCGAGAAGACCAGCCGCTCGTCAATCCGATTCCAGATTTCGGGAGGAAAGTGTCCTTTGGCGCTCTCCAGCACTTCATTCTTCATCGCTTCGACACGCGCCTGCGGAGACGAACCTGCAAATCCGATTCGAGAGCCACGGTTCGACTTTTCATCGAACGCGGACGAACCGAGATTACTGGTCATGACGATCACACAATTGCTGAAGCTGACCGTGCGTCCGCGACCGTCTGTAATGCGGCCTTCGTCGAATAGCTGAAGTAAAATGTTGAGCACGTCGGGATGCGCCTTTTCGATCTCGTCGAGGAGCACGACCTGGTAGGGCCTTCGTCGCACGGCCTCCGTCAGTTGGCCTCCGGCTTCGTAGCCGACATAGCCCGGAGGTGCGCCGATGAGCCGGCTCACCGAATGCGCCTCCATGAATTCGCTCATGTCGAATCGCACGATCGCTTCGTCGTCAAAAAAGAGAAAGTCCGCCAGGGCCTTGACCGTTTCGGTTTTTCCCACTCCGGTGGGGCCGAGAAAGAGGAGCGAACCAATGGGGCGCTGAGAACGAAACCCGGCGTAATTTCGGCGAATGACCTCGCTAATGGAGTGGATAATCGGGGTGTGACCTACAATGCGCTTTGCCAGATACGATTCCATATCGAGAAAACGCTGTCGGTCGGACAGCGAAAGTCTTTCTGCTGGAATGCCAGCCAGTTCGGCGACAATCTCAGCGATATCATGACGAGATACTTTTTGCCGCCCCTCGCGCGTGGCGCGGCTGCCGGCGAGGTCGAGCACGCCGACGGCTTTGTCCGGCAGTCGACGTTCGTGGATGAAACGCTGCGATAATTTCACGGCGGCTGAGAGCGCGTTTGGCTCGTAGTTGACACCGTGATGCCGTTCGTAATGAGTCTGAATACCTTCGAGAATTCCAAGGGCCGTCTCTTCGTCGGGCTCGTCGACGAGTACGAGTTCGAAACGTCTTTCAAAGGCCGGGTCCCCCTCGACGAATTTCCGAAATTCGTCGGCTGTGGTCGCGCCGATGCATGGAAACTCGCCGCGCGCGAGCGCGGTCTTCAATTCGCCGGCCGCGTCGGTGCCGTCGCCGCCCGCGCCGGCATTCATCCACCCGTGGATTTCATCGAGAAAGACGATGACGTCGCCTTCGGCATGTTTCACCTCTTCCTTGATGCCCATCAAGCGTTCCGAAAAAGAGCCACGTAGATGGGTACCACCGATGATGCTGCCAACTTCGAGTTCGATGATGGCGCGCTTTCCAAGGCGGCTACCTCGCCGGGCGAGCCGCACGAAGTCATTGGCAAGGCCCTCGGCGATCGCGGTCTTACCTACGCCTGCATCGCCGACCAGCAGGGGATTGTTGCTGCGTCGTTTCCCGAGAATATCAATGAGCTGAGTAATTTCTCGCTCGCGTCCCAGCACGGGGTCGAGTCGGGCCAGCGCGGCTTCCTCGGTCAGGTTTCGCCCGAATTTGGTGAGGTTCGGATAGACGTCCGGATCGAGGGCGTAAGCTTCGGCGAGCGTCAGGTCGGGCTGAGCTGTCGTGGTGTGCTCTGCCCGGCGCGCTGGAGCCACCGCAACCCTGTCATCGCTTTCTTCTTCGGTCGATTCGTCGACTGTGTCTTCAGTCGCAGTGCTTTCCTCAACGGGTGATGCGTCGGCCTGGGAGGACGCGTTTCGACATCGGGCCTCTTCCTCTCGGGCTTGGTCCTCACGCTCTGCCTCGTCACGTTCTGCCTCGTCACGTTCGGCGTTTCGTCGGGCTTCGATGAGTTCTTGCCGGCGCCGAAAGAGGCTTCGGGCAAGCTTACGCGCCGTGTTGCGCGCGTCTTGAATAGCTTCGCTCCGCGGCTCTTCACGGGTTGGCTCCGGTGATTGTCGCTCGCGGTTTTTCCGGACGTCGTCATCCGTTGTCTCAGCCAATGCATGCTCGGCTGCTTCTTTCTCTTCTTGAGCGCCTTCGATCTCAGGAGGATCGATTTCCTGCATTGCGCTGCGGCTTTTCAAGCCAAGCGACGGATGAATCCCGATGGGGCTGGGAGCATTCTCGCTGAGTTCGCGCGCAACGGCGGTTACGAAGACACTGGTTTCGACTTCGGAACGTTCCCTGCGCGTTGTGGTTCGCGTCAGGGTGCGTGATCCCGTTGCATAACTCATGACCGAGGCGCGAATGGCGCTGACATTAGCTCCATGCCGCGTGAGCAGTTGGTAAGCCTGGCTCGCCGACTCGCGTACGAGCGCCGCAAGTAGATGCAGACTTCCGACGCGCTCAGCCTGGGAGCCGCGGGCGATCCGAACGCTTCGAGATTCGACGCGCTCGGTGATGCCGTCGGGCTCTTCTTGCATTCCTTTCGAATGCGCGAGCAGCGAGTCCACGGTGATGAAACGATCCTCGAGGAAGATCGCAGCCTGATTGGGCACCGTGAAGAGCGCCAGTAGAAGGTGTGCTGTGGAAAGAGAACGATCACACTTGCGTGCAATGTCGTTGGCCTGCGTATAGATCGAGACCAGTTCGCGATCACGTGGGGTCGACATCCGTGTACTCCCTGTTGGGTCCGCCGTCCGTGGCTGGACTTCGCCATCACGCCGTTGGGCGCGAAGCGTTGTTGTGAGCGACTAGCAAATACGGTATTGCATCGAAAAGCTATCACACCGGCGGATCCTCGGTAAAGTCATCTTTCCAATTCATCCCGGATCGCCGCATTCAAACTTGTGATTCGCTCATTCTGTGCGGTTGTTATGAGCAATAAGAAATTTGTCGTCGATACAAATCGTGCTCCCCGTGCCATCGGCCCGTACTCGCAGGCCGTTGGTTATGAGGGCCTTCTCTTCATCTCGGGCCAGACGGCGGTTGACGCCCGGACCGGTCAGATGAGTAGCGCAGGCGTCGAGCAACAGACTCGCGTGGTCATGGACCACGTGCAGTCGATTTTGATGGCTGCCGGACTCGACACCAGTCACGTCCTGCGTGTGACCGTCTATCTACGCAACATGAACGACTACGATATCGTCAATGATATCTACGCGCTTTATTTCGATCATAGTCCGCCTGCTCGGACCGTGATCGAGGTGAGCCGTCTGCCCAAAGACGGGCTGGTCGCGGTCGACGTGGTTGCGGCGGCGCCGGCCGACTATACGACGGGGCGAGAAGACGCCTCGTATGATGCTTCGGAATCTGAATCCTCGGTGGCGGATACTCAGGTCGACCTCGAGGCGCTCTCGGATCAGGACGTCCTGGGCGGAGAAGAGCAAGATTCAGACGAGACGAGCAGGGAGGACTCCGAGGAGAGCGACGTCGCCGCAGACGGATCGACCGAAGATGAATCGACTGAAGATGAATCGACCGAAGATGAATCGACCGAAGGTGAATCGACTGAAGATGAATCGACTGAAGATGAATCGACTGAAGATGAATCGATGGAAAAGGAAGCAGCTGAAAACGAAGAATCCACGACCTCGGAAGAAATCGAGGTTCAGAAGAGCGCCAAGAAGACCTTGCCGTTCGGTACGATTCCGGCTCCTGCACGCTCGTCGAGCCACGAAGAAGAATAAGGAATGTTTGGCCTCACTCTGACTCTTGTTTACATTATGTAGTGAGAGTGAGGCGGCATGGAGATTCATAAACGTTCATGGTGGGGTATCGGCGCGATTGTACTCGTTGCCTGCGGCACGGTTGCGACCCAGCAGGTCGCCGAGCCGCCGACCAGAATGGCGCCGGTCGTCGAAGACGAACCAGAGCCGGTTCCATACGTCTTTCCCGACGAACCGGGCTTCACCCAGTGGCAAATGCCGGATTACGGGCTGAGATCGCCTTCGTTTCCCTTCTTGCCCGGAGAAGACCGACATGCGAGCCGTTCGATCGGCACGACTTCCAACGGACACCTCGTCAATGCCGTTGCCGTGCCTTCACCGCACCCGCACATGGCAGCACTGCCGGTTCAGTATGAACGTCGGCTTCGCTACACGAGCGAGGACATGCTCGAACTCGTGGAGGGCGCTGCCGCGTACGTCGCTGAAAAGCATCCCGGCACGACGACCTATTTCGGCAATTTCGGACGTCCGGGTGGCGGCGATATCCCTTATTCGGTTTCGCACAACTCCGGTCGTGATTCGGATGTTTCGTTCTTTGCGCTGGACTCCGAGAGGAATGTCTTCGTCTGGAAGGATCTGATTCCGTTCGAAGAAGACGGGACGTGGGTTCATCCCGAGTCGGGCGAAACCATCTACTTCGATGTCGAAAGAAATTGGTCGTTCGTCGAGGGGCTTTTCCGGCAGGAAAACCACCGCCTGCAGTACATCTTCATCTCTCGTGGGCTCAAGCGACTGCTGCTCTCCCATGCTCGTGAGATCGGGGCGGAGCGGGACATCATTGCCATGGCCGAGGCGATTCTGCTGCAGCCCGGAGGTGCATTGCCGCACAATGACCACTTCCATCTTCGTATCTACTGCGATGACCTCGACGTGCGGTCGGGATGTGTCAATGCCGGTAGGCGACAGCCGGGGTTCGAGAGCTTTGCAGGAGCGCGGCGCGAGGCGGTCCGCGCGGCTGAAGCGGCGCTCGAAGATGCGGACGCCGACGTGCGTGTCGCTGGAGTGCGCCGTCTCGCTTTGTTGAGGGCAAGAGAGTCCTTGCGAGAGGTCGAGGCCGTGCTCAGCGACGATGATCCTCGGGTGCGTTCGGCCGCCGTGCGCACGTTGGCTGACCTCGGGGGTGGTCCACAACACGCGACACTTGCCCAAAAGCTCGAGAACGAGTCCGACCCGGCTGTCCGGATCGAGCTCGTCGATTCGCTGGCACGTGCTGGTGGCCGGCACGCCGTAAAGGCGCTGATGGGCTTGCTCGAGACGCGCCAGCCGGTGACGCTGCCCGACCAGACCGTCGTCGATGCTCGCACCATCGTTGCAGACGCGCTCGTCCGACTCGAGGACCCACGACCGGTGGAGTTGCTGATCGAGCTACTGGACAATGAAGACAAAGAGGTCGTGGACCGCGCGCAATCGGCACTTGCCGTTCTGACCAACCAGACATTCGAGGCGCCAGAGACGACTCTCGCTGCGGTATGGAGGGGCTGGCATGAGGAGAATGACCGACTCGGACGGGACGCCTGGTTGGTGGCCGGTTTCCAGCAAGCTGGATTCGAAGTCGAGGCGCTCGACTATCAGAACGTCTGGGAGCTCTGCCATGCCATCAAAGGTCCTGACCATGTCAGCCACAACGCGCAACGGGTGCTGATGCGGCTCGCGGATCGTGAAGTCCCGAGTCTCGAGTGGTCCAAAGAAGACGCGAATTTCTACTGGCGACGTTGGTTCGAGCGGCGTTGCGACCGCTTCGGTTGCCCGCCCATTCCCGAGGGCATGACGACCCTCTCGGATGAGTCTCCGTAGGCCGCGCGCAGATCCGCGCCAGCTTTACACCCAGTGGGCGACGGGATAGACTCTCGCAGGAACTTCTGGCCCTATATATCGTTGATTCGAATGATTAAGACCTTGTTGTCTGCAAGTCTCGCGCGCGCGAGCAGCGTTTTCCTTCTCGTGTTTGTCATGGGATGTGGAGACGAACTCGATCCGACGGAACCCGAAGGCGCCTACGACTCGTTCAAAGAGGCGCTCTTTGCTGGAGATTCCGAGAGGATGTGGTCGAGGATGTCTCCCTCGTCTCATACGTATTTCGACGACCAGCTCGAACGGCTGCATCGAATGGACGAGAAGATCCGTAAGTATCTGCCGCCCACCGACCACCGTTTGGCCCGTGAACAAGCAGGCTCGATCCTGACGGATGAAATCGAGTCGGGCAAAGGACTCTTCGAGCATATCTTCAGCCCCGACACGCTTCCGCAAGACGAGAAATACAAAGTCGGTATGCAGGTCGAGGAGATCAAGATTTCAGAAGATGAGACCCAGGCTGCCGTCGTGACTCGGGGCGGCCAGGAAATACTGCTCGAGCATGGGGAACGCGACGAGTGGTTCGTGATGTTCGTCGAGTCCAGTGAAGCCGTGCCCGGCGCGATGGCATGGCTCGACCAGAATGAAGAGGCGCTGGACCAGACGATTGAAGATCTGATTGCCGAAGAGCGCGAGGAGCGTGCCGAGATTATCGCGCATCTCTTCGGATACGAGCCTCCCGAAGAAGACAAAGACTAACGGGATTGGGGCATAGCGGATGAGCGAAGAAAACAACATACCCGAGATTACCGATATCGAGCCCGTCGACGAAAAGGGCAATCCGTCGGGTCCCGTTTCTTCTCCCGGTCCTCGGTCCGCTTCGGGGCTTCCGAGTGGCCCTGCGAGTCGCTCGTCGAATGCGAGCCGTCCGTCGCGCTCGTCGAAGAAAAAAGACAAAGAAGATCCCATGATTGGGAAGACGCTCAAAGGCACCTATCGTCTGGTCAAGAAGATCGGCGAAGGTGGCATGGGGAACGTCTACAAAGCGTTGCAGTCGCCGCTCGAGCGCGAAGTCGCCGTGAAGTTGCTCAAGCCCAGCGACAACAACCCGGAGGGCGAACATTACTTCATGCGTGAGGTGCAGGCGATCAACATGCTGCGCCACCCCAATATCATCGGAATTCTCGATTTTGGGAAAGAAGGAGACGGGACGCTCTATCTGGTGATGGAGTATCTGCCAGGTCGCACGCTCAAGCGCACGGTCCGCAAGGAGTTTCCGCTCGACCCGGTGCGTATATGCAGCATTTGCATTCAGACTTTGAGCGCGCTCGAGCAGGCGCATCAGTCTGGAATCATTCACTGCGATTTGAAGCCCGCGAATATCATGATCGAGCGGGTCGCAGGAGAAGATGATTTCGTCAAGGTGCTCGACTTCGGTATCGCCAAGGTCAAAGGCCCCGCGATGGAAGTCGGGCCCTACACACAGGCCGGTAATATCGTCGGTACGTTCGACTATATGAGCCCCGAACAGATCATGCGCAAGGAGCTCGATGGGCGTGCCGATATCTGGTCGCTCGGCGTGATCATGTACGAGATGCTGACGCGCAAGCGCATCTTCCACGACAAAGATGCCGTCAGCATCATCGGTCGCGTCATGCAGATGCCGATCAAAAAGCCCACCGACGTGCTCGATCCGAAATATAATTACGAGATTCCGAAGCTGCTCGAAGATGTCGTCATGAAGGCGATGGAGCGCAATATCGACAACC
>CAYFTY010000062.1:0-5148 GCA_964346045.1 uncultured Bradymonadales bacterium
TCCTCCCCACGGGAGGAAGATCCGAGCGAAAGCGAGGATAGGAGGGGCACAAAACAAGTACCCGACCGGCCGAAGGCCGACAATTCCTCCCCACGGGAGGAAGATCCGAGCGAAAGCGAGGATAGGAGGGGCACAAAACGTGTACCCGACAATCGCCCGCTCAAACCCTACTCGACCCGGCCTTCGTAATAGACATTATTCTTGTCGAAGCCGAACTTCGAGTAGAGCCCGATGGCGGGCTCGTTTCCTTCCTGCACGTTGAGGGCGACAAAGGAAACCCGCTCGAATAGCTCGTCGAGCAATCGCGCGGTACAGGCCGATGCGAGTCCTCGACCGCGGCGGTCGGGATGGGTGACGAAATTGCCAATCACGGCGACATCGTGCTCTTCGCTGAAGACGTGAATTCCGGCGATCGACGAGAGCCCGAGCTCGTCGTCGCGCACGCCAAAATAAAGGCCGGTCTCGAGCTGGTAGGGCTCGAAAAAATTGTCGGGATAATGCTGGTAAAGATCCATGATCGATGCCGTGTCGCGATGACCGAGGCGCTCGACCTTCTCGAGATCGGACTTTCCGTGCTGATAATTGGCCTGCTCGAGCCCCATCCGAATCATCCGTTCGTAGGTACTGGGCTCGAAGACACCCTCGACCACCGTCATCTGTTCTTCGCCGACATGAAAATGGAATCTCTCGGGCAAATGCTTTCGACATTCTCGCAGCATCGTCTCGAAATTCGCTTCGGTGCCGACCATGAACACGGCCGGCAGGCTGAGCCCCGTATAGAGTAAGAGGAGCGAATCGAGCGCGCCGTCATCATCTCGCAGACAATACCATCGACAGAAGGGCAGGTATTGAGGATCGAGATTGCCCAGGAGGTAGGCATTTGCGAGCCGATCCGCCATCAAGAACTGGCGCATTTCGTCGCGATCGTCGATCGATTCTACGGACATGGGTCAACCTGAGTTTCAGAGATCCGAGCACTGCGGGTGACAAACGAGTTCCCCTCGGAAAATCGCGTTTTCGTGGCTCGGACCGAACGTAGACGCGTACCTGGATTCTAACAAGGTAGACGCCCATCGAACAATTGTACTTCGTGTCGCCGAGGCTTATCGGTTGCGCTCGCGGCATCGTCACTGCTACTACTTCGCGAGAGCGGAGTACAAAACCACGGTGCTGCCATACCACGCAAAGGTCATCCATGAAATACATCTGCGCAATCGATCAGGGAACTACCGGAACCACCGTCATTTTGCTCGACGAAGAGCTCAACGTTCGCGCTCGCGTCAATCAGGAATTCGAGCAGCTCTATCCCAAGCCTGGCTGGGTCGAACACAATCCCGAAGCCATCTGGCAATCGACGCTCGATACGATCGCCCGCGCGCAGCAGGAAGCAGGCGTTGCCCCCGACGAGATCGTGGCCGTCGGAATCACCAATCAGCGCGAGACGACCGTGCTCTGGGACCGCAAGAGCGGCGCTCCGATTCACAACGCGATCGTCTGGCAGGATCGCCGCACCTCGGGTGTGATCCAGCAGCTCAAAGAAGAGGGGCGCGAGGATTACGTGCGCGGGCAGACCGGCCTGATGCTCGATCCCTATTTCTCGGGCACCAAGATCGCCTGGATACTCGACAAGGTCAGCGATGCGCGCAAACGCGCTGCGAGTGGCGATCTGCAATTTGGTACGATCGACACCTTCATCCTCTCGAGGCTCACCGGCGGCGACATCCACAAGACCGATGTCTCGAATGCTTCACGCACCCTATTGATGGACCTCGAAAAAAGTGCATGGGAAGAAGACCTGCTCGACACCTTTCGCGTGCCCTATGAAGTCTTACCCGAGATCGTCGGAAATTCGGAGATCTATGGCGAAATTCGCGGCGTCGAAGGGCTCGCCGACGGAACGCCAATCTGCGGGATGGCGGGCGACCAGCAGGCAGCGCTCTTTGGTCAGACGTGCTTTGACGCCGGTCAGGCCAAATGCACCTTCGGGACAGGCGCGTTCTTGCTCATGAACACGGGCAGCGAACCGGTCGCGAGCGAGCATCGCTTGCTGACAACCGCCGCCTGGCAGATCGATGGCGAGATGACCTATGCCCTCGAAGGCAGCGCATTCATTGCCGGCGCGATGGTGCAATGGCTTCGAGACGGGCTGAAGATCATCGACTCGGCCGCCCAGATCGAAGAACTCGCGCGCTCGGTCGAATCGAGCGACGGCGTCGTCGTGGTCCCCAGCATCAGCGGGCTGGGCGCTCCGCACTGGGATCCCGAGGCACGAGGCGTCATCTGGGGACATACGCGCGGCACCACGCGGGCGCACATTGCCTATGCCACGCTCGAGGGCATCGCGCTGCAAAACGTCGATATTCTGCAGGCCATGGAAAACGACCTCGGAAAGCCCCTCGTCGACCTACGAGTCGACGGCGGCGCCAGCGCCAACAACCTGATGATGCAGATGCAGTCTGATTTCCTGGGCCGCAAAATCGTGCGGCCGGAGATGACAGATACGACCGCGCTCGGCGCAGCACTGCTGGCCGGATTGGCCGTCGGCATCTTTGATGACCTCGAGGATATTCGCCAAACCTGGAAGGTCGATCGCGAATTTGAGCCCGACCTCGGGACTCAGGCGCGCCAGGATAAATTACGCCTGTGGAACGAAGCCCTGAAGCGAGTCTGAGATGGTCACCGTACTTTTCGTCGTACTCTTGATGGTGGCGGTTCTGCTCGTCGCCGTGGTGCTGCTCTGGAGGCCGGGCGACCGCGTCACCCCCGAGAAGGCTCGTCTGATCCGCGGAAGCGCCGGCATCGGCGCCATCTTGCTCTTCATCGCTGCCGGCACCGTGATGCTCGGCGGCATGCAGCCCGTCAAAGGCAAATCGAGCGACTTCGAGGCCTACGAAGGAAGCGACGAAGAACCCGTCGAGGGATCCTCGAGCGACGATCAGGATGCGAACGAAGACGAAAAAGAAAGTCCACCAGGCGCGGGAGACGACGCAGAATCTGATGCAGTCAACCCCACTGACGATAGCGCGGCCGCCGAGCCCAACCAAATCTTGAACGATCCCGGACCGCCCGAACCCATGACGCCTGAAGGGGCCGACGGAACAAAGAGCGCAGCCGAGAGAATCGCCGAGGCAAAGGTCGGCTCGCTCTCGAAAGAATCCATTCAAAACTCCGTCGAAGCACTCAAGCCCTTTGTCAAAGATTGCTACGAAAATACGCTGAAGGATTTCCCCGACGCTGAGGGCAAGGTCGTGATCGGCTTCACGATCATCGCCGCAGAAGACGGCGGTCGGGTCGAACTCAGCGAGCTCGACGCCGAAGAGACCACCCTCTTCGACACCCGATTGCACGATTGCATGCTCGAGGAGGTCGGAAACATCGACTTCGATACGCCGGGTGGCGACGGCAAGGTGAAGGTTCGCTACCCCTTCGACTTTACCAACGGGGATGCGCAGTGAAGATCCTCTTTGTCATGGCGTTCGCAGCTCTCAGCATCGCCGGTTGCAGCGACGACACCTCGTGCAGCATCGACGACGATTGTTTTCGCGGAGAAATCTGCCAGAGCGGCAGCTGCGTCGAAGGATCGAGAGCGAACAACATCACGACCAACAACGATAACAATGCCGGCAACAACGCGTCGAACAACGTCGCCGAGAACAACTCCGACCACGATAATAACGTCGCTGGCGGCACGTGCGTGATCGACCCGATCGGCAACACCTGCGACGACGACGAATACGAAGAAAACGATCTCTGGCAACAAGAGTCGATGGCCACCGATCAGGAGGCGTGGTGTCAGGATGGTGAGCTCGCGACGCCGGTTCAGACCTTTTCGGGCACACTTTGCCCCGGGGACGGTGCCGACCACTTTCGCATGCAGATCGACAATCGCTCAGCCGACGCCTGTCTCGCCGACCAATTCACCATAAGCATCACGGTGGAGCTCGAGCAGACCTGCGACCCGGCGAATCTAAAAATCGTCCCGTACAACTTCTTCGATAATCCGACGCTGAACAGCATCTGTGGTGAGCGGGAGACGGTGCGCTGCGAGATCTCGAATGAAGGCCGAACCTATCAGATCGACTGGGTCCTCCAGTCACAACAGTTCGTCGATCCGCGCCTCATGATCAGCACCGATCGCGACGATATCGAGATCGACTACACGGTCACGATGGAGATCATTCAATAGTTCGCACCAGGCACGGTCGATTGACCCGACCGTTTGCGCGAACGCCAATCGCCAACGACAGCCGCAAGCTGCTTGCAATTGCAGGTCGGTTATTGGTACCACGACTTTAGTGGGCGCGACCCGACGGGCATCTTTTGCCACGCACGATATGAGCGACCACACCCAAGATCGCGATCAACAGGGTCGCGACCGGTTGAACGAGAGCTAAGTCAGCCTGGGATTGAGCCTCGCTCTCCGCTCCGAGATATCCTCCATGAATTCTATCGTACTCCTTGTACTTGCCTCGCTCGGCCTGATGGTCGGTCCGGTCGCCGGCTCGATCGGGGAGCGTTTCAGCGCGATTCGTGCGTTTATCGACGGCTTCGCGCTCACCCTTGTAGGCAGCCTCTGCCTCATTTTCATCTTGCCGCATGCTTTCGAAGAGATCGGCTGGATGGCGATCACGATCGCTGCGGTCGGCCTCGTGCTGCCGTGGGCCATCCATCGCTTCGCGAAAAATCAATGGACACTGGGCCTGGTGGCGCTGGGGCTCGCGGTTCATGTCCTGCTCGACGGTGCGGTGCTGGCGTTCCAAGATAGCCCGACGGCGATGGCGGTGATCGCTCATAGATTGCCCGTGGGCTTTGCAATCGTGCTGGCCGCTCGAGGCGCCTCGGATTCGATGCGATTCGCCTGGGTACTCGTCGCCGCAATGATAGGGGCGACCGTTGTCGGATATTTCCTGGGCGCGACCGCGATGGAGGTGCTCCCGGCTGGTGCGCCTGCGGCGCTCGAAGCGCTTGTCGCAGGTCTCTTGCTACACGTCGTGTTTTTGCCTCATCACCTCGTAAGTGATGAGGTGGCGTGCGCTCATTCCCACGATCACGACCATCACCACGATCATGACCATCACCACGATCATGACCATCACGGTCACGACGGGCACGTTCATCACCACGATCATGATCATCACCGCGATCATG
>CAYFTY010000062.1:5248-10866 GCA_964346045.1 uncultured Bradymonadales bacterium
ACCATCACCACGATCATGACCATCACCACGATCATGACCATCACCACGATCATGACCATCACCACGATCATGAACATCATCATCACGCGAACGGCAATCCTCAAAGCCGCCGGTGGTCGGCTGCCGGTGCCGCTGCGGGATTCGTCTTCCTCTACGCAGCAATGGAGTTTGCCGGGCATCATGCGCTCGGACCGGACATCCGAACCTTCTTCGAGACTTTTGAGACACTGGCCCTGACCAGTGCTCCAGCGCTTCTTCTGGGATACTGCATCGCTGGATTGATGCCCTATCTGATGACGCCCACGAGAGTCAGCTCGCTTGCCCGCGGTGGCTCTTGGAAGCAGGCGCTGCGCGGCGTCGTATTCGGGCTCCCACTGCCGGTTTGCTCGTGCGGAGTCCTACCGCTCTACGAATCGTTGATACGCCGCGGCGCACCTCCTGCAGCCGCGATGGCCTTTTTCGTCGCCACGCCCGAGCTCGGGCTCGACGCAGTCTTTCTCTCGGTACCGCTGCTCGGCACATCGATGACGATCGCCCGGGTCGTGGCAGCGTTTCTGGTCGCCCTCCTGGTCGCGATCCTCGTGTCGAAAGGCAGCACAGCGCAGAAGGTCAAGGTTGCCGAAGAACAAGGCACGACTTCGGGAAGCTGGGGTGCGCGTATCCGCGAGGGGCTTCGGTTCGGATTTATCGAGCTCTTCGATCATACGATGCCATGGATCATTCTGGGCCTTATGATCGCTGCATTCGCCGAGCCTATGCTCTCGCACGGCGCGATCGCGCAGATTCCTGAAGTCCTGCAGGTGCCGCTCGCGGCGCTCGTCGGTATCCCCGTGTATGTCTGTGCAACAGGGGCGACTCCGGTAGCAGCACTCGCGGTTCATAAGGGGCTTTCGGCCGGCGCTGCGATCGCCTTTCTGATCGCCGGCCCGGCCACTAATGTGACGACGTTCGGTGTCCTCGCCCGATTGCATGGAGCCCGCAAAGCGCTGATATTCGGGGTGTCGGTGACCATTCTCGCCATCATCGCCGGATGGACCGTAGACGCGATCGGCGTCAGCGCCGTGCCACTACTCGATGATCATGCAACGGGACACGATCACCACAGCTGGTTTGCATGGGTCTCACTCGCCATTCTGACGCTGCTGACCGCTTTCTCGGTCTTCCGGCAGGGACCACGCGGCATGCTCCACCAGATTTTCGAGCCCATTCATTCCCATTGATTCTGGCGCATGATCGCCAGGCTTAAAGCAAGCGACTTGCATTCGCATAGCGATCGTGGCATGTTTTCGCAAGTCGCTTGCAAAAGCACCCGAACGCAATTGATCCCGGAGTCGCTCGTGTTGTCCAGCCTGCTACGCCATCTCGATAGTCCTCGTTTCTTTCTCTTCTCGTGCCTGCTGATCGGGCTCGTATCTGGCGTCGGCTGCGGCGATGAAAACGGTGCTCCCGAGGCCGCCCCCGCCTGCGGTGGCCATGGCGAATGGCATGACGACCACTGTCATTGTGATTCTGGTTTCGCAGTATCCGAAGACGGAATGTCTTGTAACCGCGAGTCGGACCCGGCGGATCAGCAACCCGTCCAAGCAGAGAACCAGGAAGAGGGCGAGTTCGACTTCACGCCTGCAGTCAGTAGGGGCGCGACCTCCGTGGCCGAGGGCGCGCAATTGTGGTTGCTCGAAGCGCTGGACGACGATGCGGTTCTGATCATCGAGATTTATGAAGAGTTCGGTGGGCCAACTTCCCCCGGTGTCGTCGACATCACCGAAAAAGAAACGAGTTACGCCACCTGCAGTACATGCATCGCCCTCTTGACTGGCTGCACGATCCGCAACGGGCAGCCCGAGTGTGAACGAACATTCATGCCACGCGCAGAAGGCCAGATGAGGCTAGACGCAATCGGCGCATCTCCTGGCGAGCGGCTCTCAGGCGAAGTGGGCGGGCTTGTATTCCAGGAGGTCTCGATTGGCGAAGATTTTCAGACTGAAGTCGTCGATGCCGGTCAAACGCTAGAGCTCGATTCGTGGTCATTCGACATTCAGCTGGATTCACTCGACGGATCGGGTGGGCCCGACGAAGTATGTGGCGGTCATGGCCACCTCCACGGCTCCCACTGTCACTGTGACCCGGGGTATCGCATCGATCCCATGGACCCAACCCGATGCATCCCCGGCTGAATACCAGGGATAAGCAACCGACCGGGCGACCAGAGGGCTGCGGTACGCCCTCGAGTTGCTCGAGAGCGCTCAGACAATCTTCGAAATGTGTAACGAAGGCGCAGGGTGTTTGGGACCACCCATGGTGCGCCCCTTCTACTGGCGGATCATCGAGGCCCCGTATGGTCGATGCACCTGGGGCATTCGCCTCGCAACTGGACGGTCGCCCGCGCGACCGATGTAGCCCATGGGCCTTCGGTCGTGATCGAGCCCATCACGTCGACCGGTAGGCACTCGACACGACCGCAATCTTCGCAAACAAAATGGGGGTGGTGGTGTTCTTCAGCCGTCGAGAGTGTGTATCGGTCGATTCCCTCGGCCCTGCTCACAATCGAGGCGATCCCCGCCTCTCGCAGCTTGACGAGATTTCGGTAGATCGTCGCGGGATCCCAATCTGTGTCGCCGAGTTGTTCCTGGACTTCGGTATTCGAGAGTGGGCGCTCGGCTTCGGCGAGCATCAACATGACCGCAAGTCTCGGTCCGGTCGAGCGCAGGCCTTTCTCATGCAGGATTTCTTTGGCTTCGTTCTTTGTCATGTTTCCTGCCCCTTTCTTAGGTCGCATATGCTAGTCGAAGAGAATTGCACTTGCAATTCGCTTGCATTCATGGTTTCAAAACGCAAGCAACTTGCAAAAGCATGCTGCTTGAAACTGCAACGCGAAACCGAGTGGAGAACCCATGAGCCTCGAAGAAGAAAGAAATCGCTTACCCGTCACCGTGCTTTCGGGTTTTCTGGGAGCAGGAAAGACAACGCTCCTCAATCAGATCTTGAACAATCGCGAGGGCCGCCGTGTCGCGGTGATCGTCAATGACATGAGTGAGGTGAACATCGACGCCGAACTCGTGGAGCGGGGTGGTGCAGCGCTCTCGCGCACAGACGAAAAGCTCGTCGAGATGTCCAATGGCTGCATTTGCTGCACACTCCGAGACGATCTTCTCGAAGAAGTGATGCGTCTGGCAAGCGATGGGCGATTCGATTATCTACTCATCGAATCCACCGGCATCTCTGAGCCGATCCCGGTTGCGCAAACTTTCACGTTCGAACACGAGGATGGATCAGCGCTCAGCGATATCTCAAGGCTCGACACCATGGTCACCGTGGTCGATACGGCAAATTTCCTCAAAGACTATCGCGCAGCAGAAGCCCTAAAAGAGCGTGGCGAGTCACTCGGCGAGGAAGACCATCGCACCGTCACCGACCTGCTCATCGACCAGATCGAATTCGCGAACGTCATCATCCTGAATAAATTCGACCTCGTCACCAACGACAAAGCGATGGAGGTCGAGGCCATCGTCAAGGCGTTGAATCCCGGCGCGAATATCTTGCTTGCAACCCGAGGCAACGTTCCGCTCGAGTGCGTGCTCGATACCCACCTATTCGATTACGACGAGGCGTCGACATCGGCCGGATGGATCCGCGAACTCGAAGGCGAGCACACACCCGAGACCGAGGAGTACGGAATCTCGAGTTTTTCCTACAGCCGGCCCGAACCCTTCGATGCCCAGAAACTCTGGGACTTTTTCAACGAGACTTCCAACTGGGACGGGATGCTGCGGTCGAAAGGCTTTTTCTGGATCGCTGCTGCCCACAACACCGCCTATGAATGGGCCCAGGCCGGAGGTGTCTGCGATGTCCGCCCCGCGGGGTTCTGGTGGGCCGGTGTTCCGCGCGAAATGTGGGCCCAATCCGATGGAAACAAGCCCGACCAGCAACCCGACTGGCATCCTCGTTTCGGGGATCGCAAGCAGCAGCTGGTTTTCATCGGCCAGAACCTCGACGAGGCAGCCATTCGGGCCCGCCTCGATGAGTGCCTGCTCGATCCGCAGCTGATGGCTCAGCCGAGTCAGAGCTGGGTCGGCCTGCCCAACCCTTTCCCTGAACTTCAGGTCGAGAAGAGGTCCGCATGAGCTCGCATCGCGACCCCATATTTCAAAAAGAGGAACTCCTAGATCGGGGTGGAGCGGTGGCCAGCAGCGCGTGCGCACTGCACTGTATGACCTGCGCACTCTTGCCCGGAGCGCTTGCCGCATTGGGTCTCGGCGCACTCATCGGGCACGAGGCCGAGTGGCTCTTCACGCTCGTTGCGCTCGCATTCGCTGCGATCGCGCTCGTGGTCGGCTGGCGAATGCATCAGTCGGGACAGGTCGCGCTTTTGCTCGGTTTTGGAATGATCGGACTTCTCGGGGCGCGCTTTTCTGAAGAGGCGGGCGCCGGGGCATTCGGTGTGGCACTCGGAGTCGCCGCTGCCGTCTTGTTGGTCGCAGGACATCTCTCGAATATTCGAGCCGCCCGAGAGTGCAGGCTCGCTCGTACGGAATGAAGAACTCCAACACTGTCGAATGGCTCATAATTGGAGGGGGCATCCACGGGGTGCACATCGCCGCCCGTCTGATCGGCGAGGCGGGCGTCGATCGCGAGAGCGTCCGTATTCTCGACCCTGCAGATCGACTGCTGGATAATTGGAGAAGGTGCACGCAGACGACAGGGATGACGTATTTGCGATCGCCATCCGTACACAATCTCGACCTCGAGCCTTTTGCGCTCAAGAAATTCGCGAGGGGTTTTAGATCGACTTTGAGTCCGTTTCGACCGCCCTACAGCCGACCTTCACTCGAATTATTCGATGCACACTGCCAGCACGTCGTCGAGAAGTACGGTCTCGACGAATTACATCTCGCCGACCGGGCCACGGGATTGCAAGTCGATTGCAACGAGGTGCTGGTCGAAACCGCGCAGGGCAACGAGTACGCCGCGCGAAACGTCGTGCTCGCAATCGGGGCGAGTGCACAGCCTCGATGGCCAGGTTGGGCGAGTGCAAAAACGTGCGTTCACCATGTCTTCGATGCTGATTTCGACGGTTGGCCCGAACCCGAAGAAGCGAGCACAGTCGCCGTAGTCGGTGGCGGAATATCCGCGGGCCAGGTCGCATTGCGGCTGATCAGCGAGGGGCATCGGGTTCACCTGGTGTCTCGCCATCCACTGCGCCAGCACCAATTTGACAGCGACCCGGGATGGCTGGGCAACAAGTGCATGAGGGGTTTCCGGAAGCACGACGATGTGCGAGTGCGGCGCGAAATGATTCAGAAGGCCCGGCATCGGGGGTCGATGCCGTCAGACGTCTTTGGTCCACTGAAGCGATCGATCCGAGCCGGGGAGATCACGTGGCACGAGACCGAGATCACCGATCTGACGTGCGGCACTCGTGGAGGACTCGTTCGCCTCGCCAGTGGCGATCAGGTCGAGGTCGACCTCATCCTTCTCGCGACGGGTCTCGATAGCAGCAGGCCGGGTGGTTCGATGATCGATAACCTGGTCGAAACTGCTTCTCTCGAGTGCGCGGAGTGCGGCTATCCGGTGGTCGATGGTTACTTGCGATGGCACCCTCGCAAGTAACCATCAACCAC